>NZ_DCYU01000135.1:0-12702 GCF_002331165.1 Pseudoalteromonas sp. UBA2102 | reverse complement strand
GAGTGGTAGTTCAGTTGGTTAGAATACCGGCCTGTCACGCCGGGGGTCGCGGGTTCGAGTCCCGTCCACTCCGCCAATAAGAAAAAATAACAGTTTAAATACGCGCTGGAGTGGTAGTTCAGTTGGTTAGAATACCGGCCTGTCACGCCGGGGGTCGCGGGTTCGAGTCCCGTCCACTCCGCCACTATTTAAACACTGTTATGTTACAAAATTTGTATGCTGGAGTGGTAGTTCAGTTGGTTAGAATACCGGCCTGTCACGCCGGGGGTCGCGGGTTCGAGTCCCGTCCACTCCGCCAACAAATTTAGTAATGACAAGTAATATGATATCTCTGCGGAGTGGTAGTTCAGTTGGTTAGAATACCGGCCTGTCACGCCGGGGGTCGCGGGTTCGAGTCCCGTCCACTCCGCCATTTGATATCGTAACAAAATTAGTAAGTGCATTACCCCATGCACATACCACTGCGGAGTGGTAGTTCAGTTGGTTAGAATACCGGCCTGTCACGCCGGGGGTCGCGGGTTCGAGTCCCGTCCACTCCGCCACTTGTTATTTCCTCAATAACAAGCTTATAAAATCCTTGGTTAAATAATTTTATAAATTACCCTTTGGCTATCAGCTATCAGCTATCAGCTATCAGCTATCAGCTATCAGCTATCAGCTATCAGCTATCATCTATCATCTATCAGCTAAAAAATCGACTACTTAATGCTAACCTGCTAATATTCCTGCCTATTCTTTAATATTCAGCTTCTTATATCTGCATGAATAGCCAAGAATCTAGTCTCACTTTAAAAAAGGAAGCACTAAAATGAGCACACTAGGTCAACAAGTAAAGCAGCTTAGAAATAATAAAAAATTGAGCCAACCAGAGTTCGCTCAGCAAGTAGGGATAGAGCAGAGTTATTTATCAAAACTTGAAAACGATAAATCAATTCCCTCGAATGAAATATTTAGATCTTTATTGATAGCATTAGATCTTTCAATTGATGAGTTTATGAAGCCGCTTGTATCAAGTCATGATAAAGTCAGGCTTATGCAGATACCGGATGTTGAGCAGTGGTATAAAAATAAAGCTGTGAGCACTTCAGTAACTCAGCGTAAATTGATTTATTTAGCAATGTTTTTAATTTCGTTTGGGTGTGCACTATTTTATGCAGGCCATAAAAATTATGTGTTTAACGAACATTTTTATGAGTATCGCTCAATTGGAATTATTAAAAATGATGAACCACTCAATGTTTTCAATCATTGGAAAGATTATATAATAGATCCCAGTGCTGAAAAGCGTACAGCAAAACTTAAAGAGATGCTTGCTAGGCGTGTTGAACTTTTTAAATTAATGGATGAGTATATCGGTGAATCATTTGTCGAAGAAGTGACGGGTGGTAAACGTGTTTATACAACAAATGCTGTCCCACGCTACATAACACATGCAGGTAATACCTGGCTTGAGTTTATTGGATTATTTGCAGCTGTATTTGGTTTAGCTTTGGCGGTATTAGAACCAAAATTAACGCGTCACGCATAAAAAGCTGTATGCGAACAAGCACACAGCTTTTATCTTAAATTTAGCCCATAGTTGTATGGGCTTAAGCGCTATTTTAGATAGGTATCTAAAAAGTTTAAGTAAGCGTTAGAGGCTGTTATACGGTTTTCTTTTTTAGTAAAACCATGCCCTTCATCATCAAACAATACATACTCTACTGGCACGCCATTGGCTTTGACTGCGGCAACGAGTTCATCGCTTTCAACTTGTAAAACACGTGGATCGTTAGCGCCTTGTATTACCATTAAAGGTTTAGTGATATTTTTAGCATGAAATAGTGGCGATATAGCCCGATGACGCTCACCATCTGTTGCAGGGTCGCCCATTTCATCGTATAAGGCTTTTTTAAAACTCTCCCACCATGGTGGAATTGAGTTAAGTGTTCTTACCCAGTTAGTCACCCCAAAAATATTAATACCTACTTTGAATTCTTCTGGTTCAAAGGCAAGTGCAGCTGCGGTCATAAACCCGCCGTAACTACCTCCCATAATGCCAATTTTTTCGCTATCGACCCAATCTAAACTTTGAAGATGCTTTTTACCGTACACAATATCTTGTAAGTCATCTGTGCCGTGCTTTTTATCATCCAAATGAAAAAATGTTTTACCGTATCCTGAACTACCACGGTTGTTAACGGCAAAAATAGCATAGCCATGATTAATTAAGTGCTGCTGTGTCGCGCTGTAACCAGTACGGCTTTGTCCACCAGGGCCACCATGCACCCAAATTAGTGCTGGCACTTTATTAGTGCTACTTGCTTGTTTGGGCTTGTACAAAACACCAGGTACCTCTAGCCCATCAAAACTTTTAAAGCGTACAATTGTGCTTTGTACTAAATTACTTTGATTTATTTCTTTGCTAAGTGAATTAGTTATTTGTTTGGCGCTAATACCACCGACTTGCCATACAAATAAATTACTTGGGGATGTGTCAGAGTTCAAATAAAACGCCATGGTTTTCTCGTCACTTGAGAAATTTACACTGCGTAAATTACCATTGGGTAGGGTGGGCATAGCGACTTGTTTACCTGTACGAGTATCTAAAATAGTTACTTTAGTACTGGCATCGGCATTTACTCCACTTACTTGGTAGCGTCCAGATTTAGAAAAATAAATAAAGTTTACGTCCCATTCGTCTTCTAAAGCCGGGCTATGTTTCTCTGTCGCTAACTCATAGCGCCACACTTGTGAAAACTCACCTTTTGCGTCTGTAGAGTAGTATAAATATTTACCGTCAGTAGAGAAGGTTTCAGGTGTATATTGTGCGGGATCATCATGCTTAGATATAAGTTGTGGTTTAAGGGATCTTTTATAAGAGTCGAGAATGTATGTATCACTGTCTTTATTGGTATTATTTTTAGATAAAGCAATAAAGCGTCCATCAGGGCTAATGGCGCCAACATCTAATCCGAGTTCATTTTGATAAACAGGAGACATTTCATAGGTTTCACTATCTACGCGATATAAATCCATAAATTTGGCATCACGCTGATTGCTGGTGATAAAAAACTGGCTGCCATCTTTGGTAAAACCTGCAAAGCCAGCTCGTGTTTCAGCGCCAGGGGTTAAATCTTTGATTGAACCGTCAACTTCACGCACGTAGACATGATATCGCTCGTTACCGCCTGAGTCTTTGGTAAATAATACGCGCTCATCATTAGGGAAGTAGCGTACAGGGTAGGTACTGTCTTCAAAATTGGTTAAGCGTTCTTTACTGCCTGTTTTAACATCGACCTCATATAAACTATAAATACCGCTTTCATCGCTACTAACGAGAATTTTTTCACCAGAAGGTGAAAAACTACTACCTATAAAGGATGTAGTATCAAAAAAAGTGTTTGCACTGTATGTCTGTATCGCTTGTGCTGCTGAGGTTTGTTCAGCAATAACATGTGTTGTATTGCTCGATTGGCTACAGCCAGCGAGTGCAATTGCACATGCTAGTACGCCAAACTTAAGTGTTTTTTTCATTAATATAGTCCTTGAATTATTATTAGCGTATTTGAGTGTTGCTCGTACATTTTTTAAACGCAAGCTTTGGAGCTTATTCAAGGCTTAATAAAGTGTTACAAAGCGTGTATTAGATGAGTGATTAGTAAGTTTTATAATGTATTGGTAGGTTTTATATTTTTTGATACTGATCGAGCTTAAAGTTATTGCTTTAAGCTAATTAAAATTGAGAACAAAAAAGCCAGCGCTAGAGCGCTGGCTTTTGCTATTCAGATGCTTAGCTTGGTTGATTAAGCTGCATCTGCTTTGCTGTCTTCACTTTTACGTGCGGCTTTGCCTGCTAATAAATCAGCTGGGTCAAAGTCATCAACGTTAATTACGTCTAAGCGGGCTTTTTCAACAGCGGCTAATTTATCAGCTTCTGCTTGGCTTAATATGCCAGCTTCAAGGCCCATTTGCGCTACTTTATCAAGTTGGAAGAATGGCAGTTTAAGGCCTTTTTCTTTACATACTCGTTCAAATAACGGCTCTACAGCCAGTACGTCTTTAAGTGTTTGCTCTTGACGGCCAACTAGGTTTAGTGGCTCATCTTTTAAGTAAACATAGCTTGCTAAACGGTTACGCGTTTCGCTAGGTACTTGAAGTAGTTGTGCTAGTTTATGCTCAAGTTTGTCGGTAGGTTTACGAACCGGGCGACCAAACGGGAATAACAATACTTTTAATACGCCACGTAATGGGGCAGAGGGCATGTTATTGATTAAATCAGCAAGGGCACGTTGGCAGTGGTAAAGATGATCCTGACAGCTCCATTTTACTAGGGCTAAATCTTCTTGTTTACGGCCTTCATCGTTATAACGCTTAAGCGTTGCAGACACTAAATATAAGTAGCTTAGTAAGTCACCTAAACGTGCTGAAATGCGCTCTTTACGTTTAAGCGAGCCACCAAATACCGCCATGCTAATGTCAGACATAAGCGCAAGCGATGCACTAAAGCGTGATGCTATACGGTAAAACTCTGCGGTGTCGTCTTTGTACGGTACGCTAGTAAAACGTGCACCACTAAGCGCAAGCCACTTAGTACGTACAAGGTTCGACATTGTAAAGCCAATGTGGCCCATTAGCGCTTTATCAAATACGTTAAGCGCTTCTTCGCGGTCTTCAATTTCACAAGCACCAAGCTCGGTTAGTACAAATGGATGACAGCGAATTGCACCTTGACCATAAATAATCATATTACGGGTCAAGATGTTGGCACCTTCTACTGTTATAGCAATAGGGGCACCTTGATAGCCACGACCTAAATAGTTATTTGGCCCAAGCATAATCCCTTTACCGCCAAGTACGTCCATTGCATGAATGGTCGACTCGCGCATTTGCTCGGTAAGGTGGTATTTAATAATAGCTGAAACAACCGATGGCTTTTCACCTAAATCTACTGCACCCGTTGACATACTAACGGCTGCATCTGAGCTGTAAGCGTAACCAGCAAGTTTAGCCAGTGACTCTTCAACACCTTCCATTTTACCAATTGGTAAACGGAACTGACGACGAATACGGCTATATGCACCTGTTGCTACGGCAATTGTTTTAATGCCACCGGCAGAGTTTGATGGCAATGTAATTGCACGGCCAACCGATAAACATTCAACCAGCATGCGCCAGCCTTGGCCAGCCATTTCTGGGCCACCAATAATGTAATCAAGGGGTACAAAAATATCTTTACCGCGAGTCGGGCCATTTTGAAATGGTACGTTAAGCGGGAAGTGGCGACGACCAATTTCAACACCTGGCGTGTTAGTTGGAATAAGTGCACAGGTAATGCCTGGCTCTTTGTTGTCGCTTAGTAAACCATCTGGATCTTGTAGTTTAAAGGCAAGACCAAGTACTGTAGCCACTGGTGCAAGAGTAATGTAACGCTTGTTCCAAGTAAGGCTAATACCTACTACTTCTTCACCGTTCCATTGCCCTTTACACACAACACCGTAATCAGGAATTGAGCTCGCGTCAGAGCCTGCTTCTGGCGAAGTTAATGCAAAACATGGAATTTCTTGGCCTTGGGCTAAGCGCGGTAAATAATGATTTTTTTGATCTTCTGTACCGTAGTGCTGAAGTAACTCACCTGGACCTAACGAGTTAGGTACACCTACAATTGACGATAGCAAGGTCGATTTACTGGTTAACTTTTGCAGAACACAAGATTGTGCAAACGCAGAAAACTCTAAACCGCCGTATTCTTTTTTGATGATCATGGCAAAGAATTTATTATCTTTTAGATATTGCCATACATCTTGCGGTAAATCGGTAAGCTCGTGTGTTGCTTCCCAATCATCTAGCATGCTACATACTACTTCTACAGGGCCATCAATAAAGGCTTGCTCTTCAATAGTCAGTTTTGGAACTGGGTATTGGTGTAGCTTTTTCCAATCTGGGTTACCACAAAATAAATCAGCTTCCCACCACGTAGTACCGGCATCGATTGCTGACTTTTCAGTGTCAGACATGCTTGGCGTTACTTTTTTAAAGGTAGTAAAAATCGGCTTGATTATATATTGCTGACGAATGCCAGTAACAGAAAGAGGAACCGCGATGATCAAAAAGATCAACCAGCTAATTAAACCAAAAGCACCTGCAAAGGTACCAATTAGTAATGTTGCGGCAGAAACACCAAGTGCTGTGTTCCAACTCGCTCTGTGGTAAACCGCGATGCTGAGCAGTGCGATTAAACCGAGTGTAAATATGAGTGTCATTGCTTATTCCTTAATAGAGGTCAGACCACCTCAGTTAGAGTAGCGCTAGTGAGCGTAAGTTTCAAGTACATTACAGCGTTAAATTAACGACAAACTAGCCATTATGCTTATCATTATTCCCTTTATAAGGAACAAGCATGCACCACTGCTATGTTTAATTCAATCACAGCGATTATTTAAGCGCTAAAAATCAGTAAATCAGCTAGCCAAAAAAGTTTTTTTAAGTAAGTATGTCTGTTGTAGCGCATAGCAAAGTACAGCGCTATTTATACGTATTTTTTAAGGGTTAGTTTATTAATGTGTGAATTACTTGGCATGTCAGCCAACGTACCTACGGATATTTGTTTTAGTTTTTCAGGTTTATTAGAGCGCGGTGGAAATACCGGCCCGCATAAAGATGGCTGGGGTATTACGTTTTACGAGGGTAAAGGGTGTAGAACCTTTAAAGATCCTGAACCAAGCTATCAATCAGAAATCGCCAAGCTAGTAAAAGCCTACCCCATTAAAAGTGTGTCGGTAATTAGCCATATTCGCCAAGGAAACCGTGGCCGAGTGTGCCTTGAAAATACCCATCCGTTTACCCGTGAGCTTTGGGGACGCGAAATTACCTATGCACATAATGGCCAGTTATCTAACTATCACGATTTAAAACCACAATATTATCGCCCTGTGGGCAACACCGACAGTGAGCTAGCGTTTTGTTGGTTGCTAGATAAAATTCGTGAAAAATACCCAAAACGTCCCTCTAATATGGCCTCTATATTTAGATATGCGGCTAAGCTTTCGCATACGCTACGTGAAAAGGGCGTATTTAATATGTTATTGACCGATGGCGTATTTGTATTGGCGTACTGCACGAATAACTTACATTACATAACGCGCCGAGCGCCATTTGGTAAAGCAACGTTAATTGATGCCGATATGGTGGTTGATTTTAACGAAGAAACCACCCCAAACGATGTAGTAACAGTAATAGCTACACGGCCATTAACCAACGACGAACGCTGGCAAAAAATGCAGCCAGGGGAGTTTGCGTTATTTAAAATGGGCGAACTAATTTAGTTAAATAGCCTAAAAGTAAACACAAAAAAACGCGATATAAAATCGCGTTTTTTTGTGTTTGCTATCACCGTGTTTACGGCGCTTCTGATCTTACTTCGCTGCTCTCGCTTACTGGAGTAGAAACAGGCTGGGTAACGGTAAATGAATTTATTTGTACTTCAAACTGCTCCATGCCTTTTTCGCCTTTCCACATACGTACAAGCATGTAGTCCATTTCTGGTGCAAACCAAGCAAGGGCTTGGCGTTTATCGTTATCGTATAAACGTTTTACTTTTATAGCTTCTACGTTACCAATTGGCAGCGAAATCATTTCTTTGCCAACCACTTCAAAGTTGTAGTCGCGGCGATTGCCTTTTTTATCAATAAGCGGAAACGAAAAATAAGTTTCGCCTTTTTTTAAGCCTTCGCGTACTTGTACTTGATACGAAATAGCATCTTGAAATTCGTCAGTCCATTCGCACTTTAGCGGGTATTCACTAGTACTGCTGGTGACCACTTTATTTTGTGTATCAAAGTCTATTTTATAATCTTTATCTGGGCCGGTGCCGGTACGCACCATATTGTAATGATGAGGAGTGACTTTGTTATCTAAAAAAGTAAATACTGAGGTTTCTTCCCGCTTGTCAGAGAAAATCATCCACTCAATATTGCTGTGATAAGTAAGTTGATATGTTTGCTCGCCAACTTTTTTAAGTTCGCGTACTGCCTCGCCATGATTTTTACCTTTGCGTAAAATATCGTAGCTGGCTTGATACTCTGTTAGTTCGCCTGCAATTAGGCTAGTAGGAAGTAAAGCGCCCACACATAACAGCAGGGCACTTATTTTTTTATTGTGGGTAGTGCGCGCCGTGTGCAGGAAGTTGTTTTTCGTCAAGAACTGCATAATCTGCTTCCATAGTAAGTCTGTGTTCACTGAACCACTTGACCACCAAAGGATAAATTATATGCTCTTGTTCGTGCACGCGTTTAGCTAATGTTTCTGCTGTATCATCCTTGAGTACAGGTATTTGCGCCTGAAGAATAACGGGACCGCCGTCTAACTCTTCAGTTACAAAATGAACACTTACGCCATGAACATCGTCTTTTGCATCAATTGCTCTTTGGTGGGTATTCAGCCCCTGATACTTAGGCAACAAAGATGGATGAATGTTCAACATTTTTCCAACATATTTTTGCACTAAGCTAGGAGTAAGAATACGCATAAACCCAGCTAATACAACTAGATTTGGCATAAAAGAGTCAATAACGTTCATTAATTGCGCATCATAGGCCTCGCGCGAGTCAAAATCTTTGTGACTGAGCACTTTTGTAGCAATACCTGCTTGTTTTGCACGCTCAAGGCCGTAAGCGTCTGCTTTGTTACTTATAACAGCCGCTATGTGTCCGTTTATTTCGCCGCGCTCGCAGGCATCAATAATGGCTTGTAAATTAGAACCACTACCCGATATTAATACCACTAAGCGAATGGGTGCCATTACTTAGCACCACCTACAATTTCTACTTGCTCTTCGCCGGCAACAGCATCTTGAATTTCACCAAGGTGCCATGCGTTTTCGCCAAGCTCTTTTAAAATGCTTAAGCTTTGCTCTAGCGCATCGCCTGGTACTACTAATACCATGCCTACACCACAGTTAAATGTACGGTACATTTCGTGCGTAGTAATATTGCCGTTTTCTTGTAACCAGTTAAAAACGGTTGGCCACTCCCAGCTATCGCCTTTAACTACTGCTTTTGCAGAATCGGGTAATACACGCGGAATGTTTTCCCAAAAGCCGCCGCCAGTAATATGCGATAGGGCATGCACGTCTACTTGCTTAAATAACTCAAGTAAAGGTTTAACGTAAATACGGGTTGGCTCAAGTAAGTGCTCGCCTAGTGTTTTTCCGTCAATAACTTGGTTCGTATCGGCGTTTGATACTTCAAGCACTTTACGAATTAAAGAAAAGCCGTTTGAGTGCGGACCGCTAGAGGCAAGGGCAATAAGTTGATCGCCGGCTGCTACTTTTGTGCCATCAATAATTTTAGATTTTTCTACTACGCCGGTACAAAAACCGGCCATGTCGTAGTCTTCACCATCGTACATACCTGGCATTTCAGCTGTTTCGCCGCCAATCAGGGCACAGCCAGAAATCTCACAGCCTTTACCAATACCGGTTACTACATCGGCCGCTGTGTCTACATCTAGTTTACCTGTTGCATAGTAATCTAGAAAAAACAGGGGTTCAGCGCCTTGTACTATTAAATCGTTTACACACATTGCAACTAAATCAATACCTACAGTGTCGTGTTTTTTTAAGTCGATAGCTAAACGTAGTTTAGTACCTACACCGTCAGTACCTGCTACTAGTACTGGCTGTTTGTAACCTTCTGGAATTTCGCAAAGAGCGCCAAAACCACCAATTCCGCCCATTACTTCTGGACGACGCGTTTTTTTAACTACGCCTTTAATACGCTCAACAAGTGCATTACCAGCGTCGATATCTACGCCCGCGTCTTTATAGCTTAATGACTGTTTTTGTTCGCTCACAGGTTTTCCTCAAATAATTGCTTGGGGTTGCTTTTCGATAGCTTAGAAACGCGCGTATTTTACAACAATTGCAACTGCGCGGCTAGCTCAAATATAGTTTTGAAATAATTAACAAGGACACTTGTCCGCTATTAGTTTGTTAATTGCACAAAAAAAGCACCCTGGGTGCTTTTTAGTTATTTATGCTTTGGCAGTTAGTATTGCTCTAAGTGGAGCAGGGTAACCTTCAATGGTTTTACTGGTATCGTTTGGGTCTAAAAAATCAACTAACGATTCGTTTTCCATCCAGTCGGTCCTGCGTTGCTCATCAAGCGTGGTAATTGCGCAATCTTTTATTTGCACATCTTTAAAGCCAACGCGCTCCATCCACAGTTTTAGTGCAGCAGTACTTGGAATAAACCAAACGTTGCGCATTTTTGCGTAGCGGTCGGTAGGTACCAGTACGGTGTTTTCATCGCCTTCAATTACTAACGTTTCTAGTACGAGTTCGCCACCTGGGCGAAGCTGCGCTTTTAACTGCGCTAAAAAATCGATAGGCGAGCGGCGGTGATACAGCACCCCCATAGAAAACACCGTATCAAACGCTTTAAGCTCGGGTAGTGCCTCTACACCTAATGGTAATAAATGCACGTTTTCATCTGGGTTGTAATGTTTAATGGCCTGAAACTGACACAAAAATAAATCAGAAGGGTCAATACCCACTACAAATTCAGCGCCTTCACCGCGCATACGCCATAAGTGATAGCCAGAGCCACAGCCTATATCTAATACTGTGCGGCCTTTTAATGGCTCAATATGAGGAAGCAGGCGGTCCCACTTCCAATCGCTGCGCCACTCAGTGTTTATTTCAATACCGTGTACAGTAAAGGGACCTTTGCGCCATGGCATCATGCGTTTTAATAAATGCGTGGCTTGTTTTTGCTCGCCTTCGCTCATCTCCCCCGGTGCGCCAATTTCTACTTTAGTGGCGATATCAACGTGGGTTGTTTTTACTTCTGGCAAATTTTTAAGTACTTTTTGCCATTTTGGTAAATCGCCATGGCTTGCCTCGTTTTGCCAATGCTTTAATTGAGCGGGCAGGGTTTCTAGCCAGTGGCTAAGCGGGCTTTGTGCAATTGCTGCGTAAAATTGGTTAAACCATTGAGACATAAGTCACTCTCTTTATTTAATTGCTACCATTGAGCAAAAATTAAAACATTGATACCACACCTGCGTTTGGCTAAAACCAATGTCGCTTAAACGATTAAAGTGAGTGCTTAGCGTATCGGGGCGCATCACGTTTTCAATGGCAGTACGTTTTTGGCTTATTTCAAGCTCTGAGTAGCCATTGTGGCGTTTAAAGTCGTGGTGCAAATCAATTAACAAATTATCGCACTGCTCGTTTTCGGCTTTAATTTTTTCGCTAAGGAGCAGTACGCCACCGGGTTTTAAGTTAGCGTAAATTTTTTCAAGCACGGCTTGGCGCTGTAAAGGCGGAATAAATTGCAAGGTAAAATTCATGGCTACTACCGACGCATTTTGAATCTCAAGCTCGTTAATATCGCCTAAAGTTACTGTAACAGGCACGTCTGACTTAAAGCCTTGTAAATGAACCTTACAACGCTCAACCATAGCTTGTGAGTTATCTACAGCTATAATGTGGCAGTTATCGGTGCGAATATTACGGCGTATGCTTAGGGTAACCGCACCAAGCGAGCAGCCTAAATCGTAAAGGTTTGAATTACTTTGCGCATATTCACCGGCCAATTTACCCATAGTGCTTACAATGGTGGCATACCCAGGCACAGAGCGCTGAATCATATCCGGAAAAACCTCAACCACATTTTGGTCAAAGCTAAAATCTTTTACTTGTTGCTCAGAGGCGTAAATACTGTCTTTTATACTCACTAAGGCAGTCTCTTTAAAAATAATGGCACTATTTTAACATTTTATACTGGATAGTCAGTGATAAATTCAGTAGCTTGGCTAGAATTATGAATAATAAGTATAAAAGAGAACGTTAAATGAGCAAAAGTAAGGTAATTAGCACAGACGATATATTAGCAACCCTATGTCATTCAGTGACGGGTGTTCTGTCATCAGCCAGTGGTAACGAAATTAGCTACTCGGCTATGGTGCAAAAAATAACGCGCACCTGTATGCGTCCAGACATTGGCTGTTTTGTATTATTTGATGGTGGCTTTACAGGGCTGGTAGTCACTAATTTTACAGCGCAAGCAGCAATGGAAATTTACGGCGATTACATGCGCAATATGGGCATGCCTGAAGAAGAAATTGCCCACAGTCATTTATCGGATGACGTTTCAAATGTAATGGGCGAGCTGATGAACCAAATTGTTGGTGACTTCACTTCTAAAGTGCGTGAGCAGTTACATACCTCTATTACGCAAAACCAGCCAAAAATGATGGCGATTAATAAACAAGTGCAAATATCGGTTGATACCACTATGGATCGTCCACAAGCACGCCGCGTAACCTTTACTACGCGCAACCAAAATATTTTTTACCTAGAGCTGGCAATGGATAAAACAGAGTTTATTAAACTACATGACTTTGACATTGTAGAAGCGATAGACCCTGATGACATTATCGAAAACGAAGCTAAGCAAAAGGCTGAAAAAGCAAAAGCTAAGTCAAAAGAGGCAGAACAAGATGATGCCGATGATGACTTTATGGCTGAGCTAGGGCTGTAATGTAGGTTGGGTTGAGCGAAGCGAAACCCAACGTGCTTTTGAGCTGTCAGTTTTAAGCTATCAGCGGTCAGTAGAAAAGTTACTAAAGAGAACGCGATTTTAAATCGCGTTTTTTTATTGAGAACTTTGATTACGAGTTAGGTTGTATTTATTTTTTGATCTGACTCCATAAAAGTAG
>NZ_DCYU01000026.1:36312-48030 GCF_002331165.1 Pseudoalteromonas sp. UBA2102 | reverse complement strand
GCGGCTTAGTTCAACAATTTAATATTGCGCTCGTCGCGCATATTTCTACCGACTTAGCGCTCATTTATCTACTTTATATAGTTTTAACAAATTACCTAAGGTATTACTATCACTAAGTTTTCTAAAGTTTTTAGGTAAACTTAAATAATCCAATTTGCGCGCAGCGCTCATTTTCATGAATATATGCGCAAAGTGCAGTTTAACCAATCAATTAACGACGATATTTAGCCAATCTCAATGAGCGGTTATCACTGATAAACGCCTTACTACATTTTTAACATCAGATAGCTTAGCTTTCAGAACATTCTTTTAGTACGAGTTTAAACAATAAACGCTATCCATACCGTATTAAATCAAAAAAGATAAGTATGAAATTTTAATTTGGAATCTCTATTTAATGCTTTGATTAGGTAAAGCCTAAAAACCAAATTCTATTCCCTATGAAGAGAAGCCTATGAGAAAAACTCAAATAAGGAACAACAACACCATCGCTACAAGCCTTGCCACATAAGGCTCTTTATTCTAGATGTGTGACAAACTATTCCAAAGTTGAATGAGAAAGAACATATAGCGATCTTTTTTGATCAAAATACAGCGATTATCCGATTAAGTGCAACTTGTCATAAAACTGCAATCAAAATAGGTGATAATTTAAACTCGAACTGTATTTTTTATAATCTAGAAGTTGAAGTAAATGAGCACACCAATGACGCAACTCACATTTGCGTTACAATCGTTTGAAGATCCTCTCTCTGCGGCTATGGGCCACACAATGGAATACGAGCAGTTAACCTTGCAAGCCAGTGCTATGCATGAAATAACGCTGCAATGCGTATTGCCTGACGACGCCCACGAAAACGATATTATTTCGCTGAGCGCAACGTATCCCAGTGCCCGTGATGCACAATACTTTACTGAAAAAGTACTCACTAACGCCGACTTAGAGCGTGGTTATGTGTATTTAACATTAAGTAAAATTACCCAAAGCCACTGCTTAGTAATGCAATTGATGCTGCATGGCTTAAATGCCACTTTAAAAAATAGTTTACAGTTTGATATGCAAGTAAATGCGTTTGAGGCTGGTTATAAAAATCAGCAAGCCCTTAAAAGCCAAACTAAGCCACACGGCGTTAAAAAATACTTTCGTAATATGAGCTCAAGTTTATTTTCGTTTTTTTAATGTGTTGGTATACAAATTTATAAAAACTTAATCAGCAAAACTCACTTTACCCATAGTGACCCCAGCAATACCCTGCGCAGTATTATTTAGGTGCTGTTGCTCACCTGCTAGGCATTCGTTGGCTAAAATGGCAAATAGTACGGCTTCTTTGGCATCGGGGTTTATGCCTAAATCGTCGGTATTTTTAAATGCTTTAATGGTCGGGCACAGCGCATTAAGGTGCGCCATTAATAATGAGTTATGAATACCGCCACCACTTGCGTACACCACACACTCTTTAGCACTTTGCCCGCATTCATTTAACGCATTTGCAATTACCCTTGCGCTAAACATATTTAAAGTTGCCATAACATCTTCATGGCTTAAGTGCTGTGTATTTGTTTGCAGCTGAGCTCCATGCAAATACGCTAAATTAAATACTTCAGGCCCTGTTGTTTTAGGCAGCGCAAGCTCAAAAAAAGTGTTGCTACACAATGCATTTAATAAGAGTGAATTAACCTTGCCAGCTTTAGCTATTTTAGCGCCATCATCAAAGTGCATGCCTTTAAAATTCTGCTGTACGTACGCATCCATAATGGTGTTACCTGGGCCTATGTCGCTACTAAATACGCTATTTGCATCACCGCTTTTAGGTAAAAACGTTAAATTAGCAATACCACCCATGTTTAATAAAATGCGGTTCTCATTGGGGTTTGCAAAAAATAAGTAATCGCCATATACCGCAAGCGGTGCACCTTCCCCTCCTGCGGCTATGTGTTTTTGCCTAAAGTCGCCAATCGTTGTAATACCGGTAGTAACGGCTATTTGGTCGCTATCGCCAATTTGTAATGTGCCATTAGTAAAGCTTTTATGATTATGCTGCGACTGTGGGCAGTGGTAAATTGTTTGCCCATGACTGGCTATTACATCAATACTTGCTGGATTTACCTGCCAAGTATGTAAGCACTGATTAACCATATCGCCATGGAGTTTACCCACCCACGGGTGTAGTAAAGTAACAAGTTCTAAATCACACTCTCGTTTGGCAAATACCTGCTTTATTTTGCTTTTATACTCGTTGTTATAGTCAACGGTGGTAAAGTTAAGCACTTCAATTTGCGTATTTATACCTGCGCCCGTTACCTTACACAGTGCTACATCTAGCCCATCTAACGAGGTACCACTCATTAAACCTATAATTAAACGGCTTGGTTTTTGGGCACTATTATAAAGGGCGGCTATGTGTGGGTGCATAAAAGTATCTTAAACAGGTATCATATTTTGCTTATATTAGAGTACTTTAAAACAAAGTTATAGGCGTAAACGGTTAATCTTTGTGATTGTGCAATCTCTAATTGCTTGCTAAGTTGACCCGTATGCAACATACACTTAATTAAAACAATGATCACCCTAAGAGACTTTAAACCAACAGACGCGCCACATATTATTAATACCTTAAACGATGAACAGGTTACGCGCTTTTTATCGTCTAAAATTCCATTTCCGTATACTCAAGCCGACGCCGACTGGTGGATAAACCAAGGCTCTAAAAGTGGAATAGTTAAGGCCATTGTTGTAGATGAGCAATTTGCGGGGTGTATTGGTATAACGCCGGGAGAATTTGAATATAGCCGCAGTGGCGAAATAGGCTATTGGCTTAATAGCCACTTTTGGGGGCAAGGAGTAATGACTCATGCTATTTCGCAAATTTGCGATGACGCATTTAAAAGCTCAAACCTAAACCGTATTTTTGGCGCTGTATTTGCTGGCAATACAGGCTCTATAAAGGCACTCACTAAATGCGGCTTTAAAGCTGAAGCCGTTCTCAAACAGGCCATTTATAAACATGGTGTATTTTACGATAGCCATATTTTTAGCAAGCTAAAATAAACCGTTTAGAATAAATACTCTGCAAAGCTTGAATTACCAGCCTCGCGCCCAAAGCTCGTGTATTAAGGTACAAATTTTTATTTTCGTAAAACTTAGCGCGCATTATTGTTTAGGCTCAACCTGGTTTTAAACGCGTAAACATTCGCTAAGTAAATTCACTCTTAAGAGGAGATTTTTATGTCTGCAACTAGTCGTCAACTTACTTTAGCATCACGCCCGCACGGTGCCCCTACCGATGAAAACTTTGAACTTAAAACAGTAGATTTACCAGCGCTTAAAGATGGCGAGGTGCTGCTGCGCACTATTTACCTATCACTTGACCCATACATGCGTGGCCGCATGAGCGATGCAAAGTCGTACGCCGATCCGGTGAATGTGGGCGATGTAATGGTAGGCGCTACCGTATGCCAAGTAGAAGAGTCTAAAAACGATAAATTCAGCGAAGGCGAATGGGTACTTGCTTACACCGGTTGGCAAGATTACGCCATTACTGACGGCGAAGGCCTTATGCAATTAGGTAAAGAGCCAGAAAACCCATCGTACGCACTCGGTATTATGGGTATGCCAGGCTTTACAGCCTACATGGGCTTACTTGATATTGGCGCACCTAAAGAAGGCGAAACCGTTGTAGTAGCTGCAGCAACAGGGCCGGTTGGCGCAACCGTTGGCCAAATAGCCAAAATTAAAGGCTGTAAAGTGGTAGGCGTTGCTGGTGGCAGCGAAAAATGTACACATGCTGTTGAAAAGCTGGGCTTCGATGCCTGTATTGATCACAAAGCCGATGACTTTGCAGAGCAGCTAGAAAAAGCCTGTGATAACGGCATAGATGTTTATTATGAAAATGTGGGCGGTAAAGTGTTTGATGCCGTATTACCTCTACTTAATACCGCAGCCCGTGTGCCACTGTGTGGTTTAGTGTCGCAATATAATTCTACCAGCCTTCCAGATGGTCCTGATCGTATGGGTATGCTAATGGGGCAGTTGCTTACTAAACGTATTAAAATGCAAGGCTTTATAATTTTTGACGACTACGGCCACCGCTACGACGAATTTGCACAAGACATGCAAAAATGGCTACAAGATGGCAAAGTACAATACCGCGAACACATGGTAGAAGGTATTGAAAACACCATTAGCGCATTCAACGATATGCTAAACGGTAAAAACTTTGGTAAAACCGTTGTTAAAATTAACGAGCCACTTTAAATTTTACAAAGCGTTACTGCACATGCAGTAACGCCAACAAGGACTGACATGATTAAACTACACCATTTAAATAAATCGCGCTCAAAACGTATTATTTGGCTTTTAGAAGAGCTGGATGTTGATTACGAAATTGTTGCCTACCAGCGCAACACAGAGACCTTTTTAGCGCCTGACGAACTTAAAAAAGTACACCAATTAGGTAAGTCACCAGTGATTGAAGACGATGGCTTAATTGTTACCGAATCTGGCGCGATCACCGATTATTTAATTACTAAATACGGTAACGGTAAATTTGCGCCAAAAGCAGGCACTGCCGAATATGTTGAATATCAACAATGGCTTCACTTTGCCGAAAGCTCAGCTATTTTACCGCTGCTACTTAAAATGTTTGTTTTAAAAGATGGCGCTAAAACAGAGTTTTTAGAAAATTACGCCGATGCAGAAACCGTGAAAGTAATTAGCTACTTTAACGACCGATTACAAGGTAAACGTTATTTAGTCGGCGACACGTTAACCGGTGCCGATATTATGATGTCGTTTATTGTAGAAATAGTTAAAAACTCAGGCCAGCTTGTCCACTTTAAACACCTTGTAAAGTACGATGAGCAATTACAAAGCCACGAGAAGTTTCATACAGCTAATGAGTTAGAAGCTAAATACGATTAATTAGTACAAAACACAGATAAACCAAAGGGGCTTTTAAGCCCCTTTTTTAGTGCATATGTTTTTATTAAATACCCGCTATTTCGCGCTCTGTAATACACTCGTTTGAGGCCATTTCAAACTCGCGGCACGTAAGTGGGCGGTTTTCGTAAATAGTACACATTAGGGTATTGCGGTCGAGTGCTTGGCACCAGCCGTCGTCTGCGCGTTTCATTACTTCGCTGCCCCATTTGTCGTAATCAATGTACTGAAAAGGCACGCCGGTGTCGGTCACTATGCGCACTTCTAATTGGCAGCAACATGCCTGGCAATTAGCGCAGGTTACGGGCTCAGGTGTAGAGGAAATAGTTTTACTTGGAATAACAGTATTAGGCATAGTGACTTACTTTTTTTAATAAGCCACTAGGATACAGTAACTAATTTAACGCGCTAGTAGTTTTGCTTTTATATCGCTGTAACGCATCTGCTCACAAAGCGCAAAACCACTCAGTTGGCGTACTTTATTACGTGCAAATAATGGCACGCTCATGCCCGCTAAAAAGCGGCACTGGGTTTCAATACCTACACTGTGAATACCTTTTGTTGTCATGTGCGCTAAAAACTCATCCACTTTTTGATAAACAACGTCATCGGCAATGTGAGCAGGCTCTATTGAATATTCAAGTTTTACAGCATTACCACGGCATACACTACAATGCCCGCATTGCGCTGGCGCATTTTGGTCGTCAAAATAACGCGCCAAGTTATAGCTTAAGCAACTTTGTAGCTCAAAAAAGCGTACCAATGCAGCTATACGTTTAATCTCGGCTTGTTCTTTTTCGATAAAATAACTGTGTAATTGTTTTGCAAGTTCAGGGTTATTTATAACCTCACTATGCACTTTGTAAACTTGGGTAATACGTTTGGTTTCAAGGGTTATTAGGTTTTTTTCGGCTAGGTAGTCAAGCGCGGCCACAACCCGCTTACGGTCAACTTGGGCGGCTTGGGTAAGGGTGTGAAAATTAAGCGTGCCCCATATTTTTTTAAAATCGGTGTGGCTAAATATTTGCGTTAAAAAGGCTTGGCGCTGGTCGTCAAACTGGCTAAGTAGCTCGTTTTTATCAACCAAAAACTTGTATTTAAAATCGGCGTAGTAAGCATATTGCGGCGTTATTGCGCCTTGCATTTCTAGTTGTACCAGCAAGGTTTTAAGCGCTAATTGGCGAATGTTACTTTCGCTCGATAAGCTGTACTCTTGCATTTCCCATTGCTGCGGCTGGGCTTTAATATCGTTAATTACGTATTCAATGCCGCTCAGCTCAGGGGTGTCGCCATACACAAAGTTTTCAACTGTGTTTAGGCCATCTAAATTAGCCAAGGTGTAGCAGTTTGATGGGTTGCCATCGCGCCCTGCACGGCCAATTTCTTGGCTGTAGTTTTCAATTGATTTTGGTAAATCGTAATGAATAACAAAGCGAATATCTGATTTATCAACGCCCATACCAAAGGCTATTGTTGCCACAACAACGTTAATTTTACCCGCCATAAAATCATCTTGAATTTGCCAGCGTAGTGTATCTTCAAGCCCTGCATGATACGCAACCGCCTGAATACCTTGCGCACTTAGCGTATTAGCCACTTGCTCAGCACTTTGCTGAAGCGTTACATACACAATACCTGGGCCATTTTGCGCACGCACTATGTTTGTAAGCTCAGTGTTTTTATCAGCCGTTTTTACACTTAGCACGCTTAAATCGAGGTTAGCGCGGTAAAAGCCGGTTTGTACAGTACACTCTGGGGCAATATTAAAACGCTCGCTCATGTCGCGTTTTACTTTTTTAGTGGCTGTGGCGGTGAGTAATAGTACCAGTGGAATATTTAGCTCTTCGCGGTATCGCGGTAGTTTAAGGTAGTCGGGTCTAAAGTTATGGCCCCATTCAGATATACAGTGCGCTTCGTCTACCACCAGCATAGACAGCGCAACTTGGCTTATAAACTCTCTAAAACGCTCGTTTTTAAAACGCTCAACCGACACCATTAATACTTTAATTTTACCATTTCGCACATCGTTCATTACGGTGCTGCTTTGCATTTGGTCTTGGCTCGAATCAAGGCTTGCCGCGTAAATACCTTTGCTATTTAAAAAGCTAATTTGATCTTTCATCAATGCAAGTAAAGGCGACACCACCAAGGTTAAGTTTGGTAAATGCATAGCTGTTAGCTGATAACACAACGACTTACCCGACCCCGTAGGAAATATAGCCAGTGACGATTGCCCATTTAAAAGCTGCTCAATGGTTTGCTGTTGCCCTGCTCTAAATTGGCTAAAACCAAAATGCTGCTCAAGTGATTTAATTAATGGCGTGGTCATAAATATCCTTTTTGGCTAGGGAATGGGCTTTAACAGCAAAAGTGCAACGTAAATGAAATATTTGCATATAGCCCAAAGCATCTCAATATAAGAGTGTCTGTTGGCATTAAAAGCAATTTAGATAAAGCATAGATTGCAAGTATTAGCGGCTTTATTGCAATAATCAACAAATCACTAAAACATACTTTAAATCAATAGATTAAAATACTTAAAAGCATTTAGTGTCAGCGTTATACCCTATTAAAAGCAAGCTGCCTTTTATGTAAAGTAACGCCTTTATATTAGGCCCCTGTAAAGCGCTAAATTTTTCATACTGAGGCAATTTAGACCTTAGTATACAACAAATAAGCTTATCAATTGCTGACATATGTTTTATTTAGGCGCAAAATACGCAGCAGATGCTCAATGGTGTTAACAGCCAAGCTAATTTTGTATACCCAAGTGATTTTTTATAAGCGTTATAAGCAGATTATTTGGGTATATTATTTTTTAAGGGCATTGCTATGAATATAACTAAACCTAAAATCGTCGTTATTGGCGGTGGCGCAGGCGGACTAGAGCTGGCAACACAATTAGGGCATAAATTAGGGAAGAAAAAACAAGCCGAAATTCTTTTAATTGATAAAAACCGCACCCACATATGGAAGCCGTTACTACACGAAGTAGCGACAGGTTCTATTGACCCCGATTTAGATGGCGTTGTGTATTCAGCCCACGCTGCAAAACATCATTATAATTTTCAGCTTGGTACATTTTGCGATATAGACCAAAGCAATAAAACCATTACCCTTGCACCGCACCTTGATGAGCTAGGCCACACTATTTTGCCGCAGCGCAGCGTACGCTACGACCACCTTGTTATTGCCATTGGCAGCGTAAGCAACGACTTTAATACCCCAGGCATAAAAGATCATTGCTACTTTTTAGACTCAAATCAGCAAGCTGAGCGTTTTCAGCATTCTCTACTCGACAGCTTTACTCGCCTTCACCAAGACGACAACCAACAGCAATCATTAAATATTGCCATTGTGGGCGGCGGCGCAACCGGCGTTGAGCTCTCGGCAGAGCTTTACCATGTATCTGAATTATTAAAGCTTTACGGCCTTACAAATATGTCGTCTAAGCGTTTACATATTCATTTAATAGAAGCGGGGCCCCGTATTTTGCCCGCCCTACCCGAGCGCATAGCCGATAGCGCA
The DNA here is from genome assembly GCF_002331165.1 of Pseudoalteromonas sp. UBA2102. Classification (NCBI taxonomy): domain Bacteria; kingdom Pseudomonadati; phylum Pseudomonadota; class Gammaproteobacteria; order Alteromonadales; family Pseudoalteromonadaceae; genus Pseudoalteromonas; species Pseudoalteromonas sp. UBA2102. The sequence continues at coordinate 39,563 of NZ_DCYU01000026.1, read as the reverse complement.
AAGCGCGAGTTATTAAAACTCGGCGTAAACGTACGAGAGCAAACACTGGTAAAAGAAGCCACCGAACAAGGGTTTATAACAAAAGACGAAGAACACATAGACGCAGATATAATGGTATGGGCTGCAGGTGTAAAAGCGCCAGATTTTATTAAAGATTTAGGTATTTTTGATCTTACCCGCAGTAACCAAATTCAAGTAAACGAGTTTTTACAAAGCACCGTAGATGAAAGCATTTTTGTTATTGGTGATTGCTGCGCCTTTACCCAAGAAGACGGAAAGCTTGTTCCACCGCGTGCGCAATCGGCGCATCAAATGGCGCTATGTGTAGAAAAAAACCTCATTGCCACGTTAAAACAACAGCCATTATGCGGCTTTAAATATAGCGACCATGGCTCGCTCGTTAACTTATCGCGCTACAGTACGGTAGGTAATTTAATGGGTAACTTAACCAGCAATACCTTTTTTATAGAAGGTAAAATTGCTCGCTTTATGTATATATCACTGTATCGCATGCACCAGCGCGCCATACACGGCAGCGCAAAAACCTTTGCATTATGGATAAGCGAAAAAGTACTACGCGTAGTACGCCCTAAAATGAAACTGCATTAATACATAAACAGCAGCTAAATAGTCAAAAAGCTTTAATAGGTAATGTAAGTTATCCTTTAAAGCTTTTTTGCATTATGCGTATCTAAAATAGTACCATGCAGTTAGATGTAATTGTAATTCAAGGGATTGACGCTAATGAAAAAAATACTTTTTGGGATTGTAATAATCACTGCTTTAGCTGTTTATTTTTTTCAAACTCAACCGCACTCTGTAGCTGTAGAGCAAGCAGCTCAAGTGAAACCAACCACCTCTCAGACCAGCGTAGTTAATAAAAAGCAGCCAAATGAGGACTCACCGCTACAGGTAGTAAATAAACTAAAAAAACAGATTAGCCTGTGTAGAGATCAGTCACAACAACAAAGCAATAAAGTACAAACATTGAATCAGTCGCTTGTTTCATTTTTTGTAAGTGAACTTAAAAAAGGGACATCGGTATCCACGCTTTTAAAGTATACAGATTTATCAAAAATCAATCAGCGTACATACATTGCCCTTTTAAAAGATGCCATTATTGCAGAGCAAAAGCAGCAACTTAACATTACTAGCTCTTTAAACGAGTTAGCTAATTGGCAAGGTATTGAGGCTATTAAGGGCTTCACCAATGATAAAGTAAAAGAAATGATACAACAGCTTGGAGATAATAAGCATAACCCTCCAGGACTTACTCTGAGTGTACCCCTTGATGAAAATGTACAAAAAGAAACGCTTTACGCTTTATTAAGCAACACCGATACATTTACCACTTACTCTAAAACGTTTATTAAACTTGAAGGCAGTGAGGTAATTTCTCCGGCGACATTGTTTGTGCTTAATGCAAATAAATTTACGCCAAAAGAGTTTGAGCAGGCAATTTCATCTAACCAATTTACAGTGAATGAAGTGGCTACCGCTATAAAAAACGATATTCCAAATGAGTATATTATTGCGCTTTTACAGCAAGTTCCCGTGCTAGATGCCATGCCGTTATACGAAAAAAACACTGTTTTATATAACTTAGCCGATATTGCGGTCAGTAAATTTAATTTACCTCTTGTAAAAGCACTGCAAACAAAAGGCGTTACGCCAACCAACGAGCCAGGCCTATTTACAGGTTTAGACGTGGCTATTGTAAACCTGCCTAAAAGCGGTAACTTAACCCTAGCCCCATTAGATACTAAGCACACCCAGCTTTTAGATTATCTTAAAAAGCGTGGTTACAAAGCACATAGCGGCAATGCGAATGAAGACCTAAATAGCAAAGGGGTATTTTTTGTAAATGACTTTATTTACCAGCAAGGGGCCTATATTAATAAGCAGGACAACCCAGCGCAATACGCTTACTTTAGCCCTATTGGTAAAATTAACAATAACGCGTTACCCCAAATAACTGAGCCTGATAATTCTGATGTTGCCCTTTTTTTAGTAGATTTAAAGCAGCAAAAAGCGCAGCTAAACAATAAAAGGCAAAACTGTGAGCTGTTACAACAACAGTTAAAAGATACAGAGCAGCTGCACACAGTAATGCAAGCTTATGATAAAGTTCAACAGGTTAAAAATAAGCACGGATCTAACTTTGTACGTGTTTTGCACGATATAGACCCTGTTTTAGTCAATTATTGGTGGAGTAGTCTGAGTAACCAGCTTTCAAACGATAGAAGCCAAAGCACATTTAACGAATATTTATCTAAGAAAGAATATCAAAAAGCTTATGAATACAGCCTCAGTACGGTATTAACTCAAGCCGAAACCGATACGCTTTTTTCTTTATTACTCTTAAACCCTGATGATTTAATCACTACTTGGCAAAACCGCATAAACCCTAAGCCACCGCGTGAGTTAACACGATTAAGCCGCTTTTCGCTAAATCATTGGCAAGCACTCGCACAGGCGGGTTTTGATTTTTCGATTACCGATATACATGGGCGCGACGTTTATACACAAGCTGCATCGTCTTCTTCTGAGGCAGTACAATTTTTAATTGATAATAAAATACCGGCTGACCCAAGTAAGCTTGGCGTAGATATACTCGACTTAGCACTAGAGCAAAGTTATACAAAAGGGGAGTTAAGCCCAATGATTCCTTTAGCTTTGCAGCTTGTGGAAAAATTTGAGCCAAACCACTTAGCCCGCGTAGCACGATTAAAAATGTTTTACCCTGAGGTTTATCAGCAGTTAATTCAGCTAAACCCAGCGCTTAAGCCTGCCCAGGGCACAGAGCTAAATCATTATATGTTTGATAATCACTAAATAACCCGCTAAGCACGCTAACGCCTCTTAGCGTGCTATTTGAAAAATTAATGTCTTTAATATTTAACATTGCCTGTGTAGAGTATTTAAAACAATTAAAGGATTAGGGCTATGACGGGTAAAACGCTAATTTTTAATTTTGATGGTACTGGGGGCGAGCCTCGCGATGCAGAGCAATTTAGCTCAGACCATTTTAAAGAAGACAGTAGTATTTCTAATATTCTTAAGCTGCATTTATTATTAGGCGGCAAACTCGATGACTCCCCCACCACTCCATTTACAAACCAACTTAGTTTTTATTATCAAGGTATTGGCACTAAAGGTAGCCGCTTAAAACGTATTTTGAACCAAACTTTAGCGCCACGTGGTGACGATGTTGCTAGTATTTTAAATCAAGCCATGAGTGATTTTAAAGC
>NZ_DCYU01000026.1:0-35920 GCF_002331165.1 Pseudoalteromonas sp. UBA2102 | reverse complement strand
GGCGTTTTGCAAAAATCCTAGAGCCTTTAATTAACGATAATGTTTACGTATGTGTATTTGATACCGTGGCCTCAATAGGTTTATCAAAAGTCAGTAAAGCAACGCGCGGTGCCGAGCATGTAATATTTGAAAACCACACCATTGCTAATAATATTTCGCAGGCACTGCACTGCGTAGCACTTGATGAAAAACGCCGTGCGTTTGAACCCACCCTAATGAACCATCAAAATAATATTACCGAGCTTTGGTTTGCAGGGGCGCATTCAGATATTGGCGGCGGTTATTACCGCGATGGCCTAGCTGATATTTGCCTGCGCTATGCGCTTGAATGGTTAATTGAGCAACCACTTAATATTAGCTTATTAACCAGCCACGACATTGACTACGAAACCTTATTGCCTGGCAGTAAATTAGTTGACCAAGACGATGTAACCGTAACGCCCGATCCTCTGGCTTTAAGCCATCAGCAAAATTACTTTTGGTTTAATCCCTTTTTTAAATTGGTGGATAGGGAGTGCTATGTACTTATTGATAACGAAGCCAGCAACCTAGAACCACATATACATCAAAGCGTAGCTACACGAATTAATAAACTAACTAGCTATCGCCCAGAGTCGCTTAAAAACCTGCATTACAAAATTAGGTATAACGATAACAGCACATTAAGCTTTACTGGTTTAAGCCAACACATTGCCCTTGAAAACCAAAACATGAGCGTATTACAAGTTTCGCAAAGCCAAGATGTAATAGTGTTTGCCAGCGAGGCACATAACAATACAGGGCTTATGTTAGTTGAAGGCGCAACTTATAAGTTTGAACCTTACCCCAATCAATTTTGGTATGACGACGGCATAAAATGCACCGCAAGCGGCTGGCACCGCGATAATGTTCAATTAGGGGTTAAAGAAATCCCCATGGCATTGCTTGAACCATTTAGACGACTTCCAAGAGCGCAGTGGTTCTCTTTGGTTGGCGCAATTAACAATAACGACGAATATTTATTTGAAATAGCCAATGGCGCTACAGTAACCATTACTAAATCAGGTGAATTTAGTCCCTTTGCCAATGACTTAAGCCGATTTTACGGCGCCAATGCAGGGAAAATAAAAGTAAAAGTAACCCGCATAAGTTAAATGGGCTGTAGGTGCGCAGCTTGATGGCGTTTAAAAGCAACGCTTTAACTGGGAACCACCGAGAAGCGAAGGAGGATACCTAGAGAAGTGACTAAACGTTACGCGTGTTTTCTGTGTGTAGCGCGAAGCGCCTCGGTGTACTCGGTGGTGATATACAGATAACTTATACTAATTTACTTTGGCTGCTCGTTTACTTCTCTCTCTTCTCTTTGTGCATATTGTATTAAAGATCAATAAACCACAAAGAGGCTTAGAGGCGCTTCACTTTTAGAGAAGTAACGAGCATTTTACGCGAGCAAGCTTCGCGCCTACAGCTTTCACTTCTCATTTACTCCTCATTCTCTTCTCTTTGTGCATTTTTGTATTAAAGATCAATAAATCACTAAGAGGTTTAGAGGCGCTTCGCTTTTAGAGAAGCAACTATCATCTTGCGCGAGCAAGCTTCGCGCCTACCGACAAAATTAACACCGAGGTAAATTACCTTGTAGACGCGCAGCTTGCTGGCGTTTTAAAAGCAACGCTTTTACCCTAGTGCTAACCCCCTTAATTTGAGGCGGCTAAGTCCGCTTCAGCATCGGCAAGCATAGCAAACTCTTCATCTGCACTTTTAGCGACTAAATGCTTAGCACTATAACCAAAGTAATAAGCTGCACCAATCACAAATAACACTACTGTATATAAAAATGCACGAGGGTCAAACGCATACACACCCGTTAATGCAATAAGCGATAACACTAGCGCAATACCCGATGTAACCACGCCACCTGGCGTTTTATAAGGGCGAGCTAGATTAGGTTGCTTAATACGTAACATAATATGGCTCAGCGCCATTAACGCATACGAAACCGTTGCACCGACCACCGCCATAGCTAACATTAAATCGCCCTCGCCACTCAGTGAGGCAATAAATCCAAAAATAGCGGGTACAATTAACGCACGCGCGGGTACTTTGCGCTCTGTAGTAATTGATAACGAACGCGGCAAATAGCCCGCACGCGAAAGCGCAAACACTAAACGGCTATAACCATAAATAATCGAAAAGAACGACGCGACCAGCCCCGCTAATCCTAAAATATTTACCACAGTGGCTAAGTTTGTATTGCCCGTGGCGTTAAGCGCATCAACTAAAGGAACTGCACTGGCGCCCATTGCGTTTGCACCACCGGCAGCAGGAACTAATACCACAACAAGTAAAGCGGTAAACAGTAAAAATAACATAGCGCCAATAATGCCTTTAGGTACATCTTTAGCTGGGTTTTTAGCTTCTTCGGCAGCAAGCGGCACGCCTTCTACTGCTAAAAATAACCACATAGCAAAAGGCAATGCAGCCCACACACCATACCAACCAAGTGGTAAAAATTCATTTGCACCTGCGGCATTAGTTACCGCAACATCAAATAAATTAGCCGCGTCAAAATTAGCAATTAACGCCACGGCGGTGGCAATAATAGCCAATACTGCTAAACCACTTATCACCATCATTACTTTTAGCGCTTCACCCACACCCGCTAAATGAATACCCACAAACGTTAAATAAAACAGTGCATATACCCACGGGCCATTAAAACCCGTTAACGCCTCAACCGCCGAGCCAATAAATATAACAATGGCGGCGGGGGCTAATGCATATTCAATTAATACCGCAAGGCCAGTTAAATAACCCCCAGCGGGGCCCATTGCTTGTCGTGCAAAACTGTAACCGCCACCCGCCGCAGGAATTGCTGCCGACATTTCAGCAAGAGATAACACCAGCGTTAAATACATTATTGCCATTAACACCGCAGCAATGGCAAATCCGCCCCAGCCGGCTTCGGCTATGCCAAAGTTCCAGCCTGCAAAGTCGCCCGAAATTACATACGACACCCCTAGCCCTGCAAGCAATAACCAGCCCGCAGTGCCACTTTTTAACTGCCTTTGTGCAAGATACTCTTTATTGTTATTAGACATATTGACCTCTTTTTATGGTTTTATTCCGCGATTAAAAAATTTGTGGTTTGAACCTGATGCTCTATTACATCGTCTTGTGTTCTGTCTTTTAAGTTAACCCCAGTAAGCCCGCACTTTTTGGCCTCTTGCAGTAAATATACGGCTCTTCGGGCAGCCTCAAAGTAACTAAGCCCTGCAGGGCGAATATTAGAAATACAATTACGGCACGCATCGTTAAGCCCCGTTTTTGGCTCCCACGTTAAGTAAAGGCCAAGGCTGTCGGGGGAGCTAAGCCCTGGGCGCTCACCAATTAATACCATTACCACTTGTGCGTTTAACAGCTCGCCAATGTCATCACCAATCGCTACGCGGCCTTGCTCTACTAGGGTAATTGGCGCAATTTTGTAAGGTGAGGGCTCAGTAGGAAGCTGCTTTAAAAGCTCGCTTATAAATGGCGCTGCATTTTTTTGTACCGCCAACGACGAAAGCCCATCAACTACCACAATGGCTAAATCGTATTGCGCCTGTGTACTGTTTTGCCTACTTTGCATAGTATTTAAAAGCGTTGTACGCCCTGCTTGGTTTAGCTTTCGGCCTAAATCGGGGCGCTGTAAATAAGTAACACGATCAACAGCCTCACTTTGTACACTTAGCGGTTTTTCAACCTCGCTAAGCACATCAATAGCACTGAGTGTTTTTGTCATTTCGCTAATATCTAACGGAAAGTTAACCGCATCGCGCGCCTGAGCATGCGATAGCTGAAACGCTAGCATTTCAGATGTAGGTAAACTTATGCCTGCGCGGCCAAGGCCTATACGGGCATCGGTAAAACGACGTAAATCGCTCCATGGGTTTTCAACCACTTTGCCATTATTGTGATCGTGGCTGCTTTGCGTGTTTATGCTTTTAACCGCTTTCATTACATGCCTCCTTGTACTGCTTTTAATGGCTTAGCAAAGGCTGTTGGTAAGGTGTTCGATAAAATAGTCTCGGCGGTATTTTCCATAATTTTCATTTTGCTAAGCCACGCTTCAAACTCGGGCGCTGGGCGCGAGCCTAAAACTCGGCGCACATATAAGGCATCATGAAATGAGGTAGTTTGGTAATTAAGCATAATATCGTCCGAGCCTGGAATCCCCATTACAAACGAGCAACCCGCCACACCTAATAAGGTGAGTAAGTTATCCATATCGTTTTGGTCGGCCTCGGCGTGGTTGGTGTAACACACATCGCACCCCATAGGTATGCCTAAAAGCTTGGCACAAAAGTGATCTTCAAGCCCTGCGCGGGTAATTTCTTTACCATCAAATAAATACTCGGGGCCAATAAAGCCTACAACGGTATTAACTAATAAAGGGTTAAACTTGCGTGCTACAGCATAAGCACGCGCCTCACAGGTTTGTTGGTCAAGCCCATGGTGTGCATTAGCCGAAAGCGAGCTGCCTTGCCCGGTTTCAAAATACATTACATTATTGCCAACCGTGCCACGCTTTAAGCTCAGCGCAGCATCTTGCGCCTCAGCTAGTGTATTTAAATTAAAACCAAAGCTTGAGTTAGTAGCTTCTGTACCGCCTATTGACTGAAACACTAAATCAACGGGCGCACCTGCTTCTATGCATTCTATGGTGTTAGTCACATGGGTAAGCACACAGCTTTGTGTTGGAATTTCGTATTTTTGAATTACATCATCCATCAGCGTCATTAACTTAATGGCTTGCGCTACGTTGTCGGTGGCGGGATTAATGCCAATTACCGCATCGCCATTGCCGTATAAAAGCCCATCGAGCATACATGCGGCTATACCATTTATGTCATCAGTTGGGTGGTTTGGTTGCAAACGGGTTGATAAATGCCCTGGCAAACCTATGGTGTTTCTAAACGCGCTTTTTACGTGGCACTTTTTAGCAACAAGTATGAGATCTTGATTACGCATTATTTTACTTACCGCAGCGGCCATTTCAGGGGTAATGGCTTGCCTAACACTTGCAAGTACCGCAGGCGTTGCAAAATCACTTAATAACCAGTTTCTAAAATCTCCCACGGTTAAGTGCGATATAAGCTTAAAAGCGTTTGCATCGTGCTCGTCAATAATAAGGCGTGTAATTTCGTCTTGCTCGTAGGGAATAAGTACATCGTTTAAAAATGTTTTTAGCGGTATTTCGGCCAATGTCATCTGCGCTACAGCGCGCTCTTGCGCCGATTGTGCAATAACTCCCGCTAACCTATCACCCGAGCGCTGCGGCGTAGCTTTAGCCATTAACTGCGCTAAGCTCTTGAATTGATAAGTATGTGTTCCTAAAGTATAACTGTACGTATGCCCCATGATTTACTCCGCATAACTAATATTACAAACCTTGGTATAGGTCTTGCCTCATATAAGCTATAAATCAATTTTGAATAGTCACAAGAAGGCTTAATTTGTACCAAGTGGCTATCGAATTTTGGCAAATCGTTTTTTATTATTTTATTTCAGTAAGTTAATGCCTTTATTTGGCATTCACTTAAACTAAAAATATGTTTACTTTAAAAGAGCATCACCTATATGGCGCAGCAAGGCAGCAACAACGCACCACAAAAGAGCAAGGTATACACGCACGATATTGACGAGCAAGCCCATAACCTCACTCAATGGCAGCAAAAGTACGACCAAGTAAGCGATGGCCGCTTTTATGGCTGTATAGAAGGCGTAAATTACAACGATATTCATGCTTTTAAAGAGTACACCGAGCGTGCGCTGCGCCAGCAATGCAACATAGCCCCTAACTCTATTTGGCTTGGCATACCGAGTCAGTCGCAGCAAAGTAAAATTAATGGCCTTGATGTAGCGAGCAATCAATTTATGTGCCGTACCAGCAGCAGCGACTTTGAGCTAATTACCCCTGAACAATTTGATATTTACGGTTTGGTTATTGATTGGCATTCAATTGAGTACATGGCGCAGTTACAAGGCGTAACTATTAAAAACCTATCATCTGCACAATCTGCTCGTTTAACGGTAAGTGACTCATCGCTGCAAACAGCAAGGCAAATTATTAACAGTATGGTTATAAATAAAGGTTTTGGGCTTAAACCAGAATCACAGCAAGATATGCTTAGTATGCTAACGCTGCATTTACTGCAAGCCGATAACCCGCAGCAAAACATAGCCCCAAGCTACAAACACCGTAAAGCGGTGGTCGACAAAGTAAAAGAGTACGTGGCAGCCAACCCACAAAAAACAATAACCATAACCGAACTTTGCGAGCTTACTTTTGTTAGTAGGCGCACGCTGCAGTACAGTTTCGAAAGCATTTTAGGTATTAACCCGCTTAGGTTTTTACGTTTAACCCGACTTAACAATGTAAGGCGCGAGCTTAAAGTGGTTGGTCAAACTAAGCCTATATCAATCATAGCGGCCAATTGGGGGTTTTGGCACGCAGGGCAATTTACTAAAGATTACACGCAGTTATTTGGTGAAAACCCCTCTCAAACTATCGCCAATAATTTAAAAGAAGGTTCCTTTGAGTATTAAATGCTGCGCATTGCGCGCGAGCAAGCTTCGCGCCTACAACTTTCACTTCTCATTTTCTCCTCATTCCCTTCTCTTTGTGCATTTTTGTATTAAAGATCAATAAATCACAAAGAGGTTTAGAAGCGCGTCGCTTTTAGAGAAGTAACTAGCATCTTGCGAGAGCAAGTTTCGCGCCTACAACTTTCACTTCACGTTGCGGGTTATATCCTTTTAAATTTAAAAAATAAGTTTCGTTAACCCTACTTTAACCCTCTATAGTTTAAGCTAGCTGCATTAATGTAGATTATTCAATTGTACACGCAACTAAGCGCCACTTTTTAAGTTAGGAATAACCACAATGAAACTTACAAAAGATACAACAAGTACGTTAAGCAAAACCACCATAAGCCTGCATTGGATTGTAGCTATTTTAATTATTGGTTTATTAGGCTCAGGCCTATATATGGAAAACTTTAAAGCATTTTTTCTAATGAGTTGGCACAAGTCATTTGGCGTAATGCTGCTTGCTTTTGCGTTATTAAGAGTAACATGGCGCATTGTAAATGGTTGGCCAAAGCACGATGTTAAACACCCAAATTATGAGCAAGTGTTAGCTAAAATTGTGCATTACGTTCTTATAATAAGCATGTTACTTATGCCTATTTCGGGGCTGATTATGTCGGGCTTTGGTGGGCATGGCGTAGAGATGTTCGGGCTAGAGCTTATACCGCACAACCCCAACCCAGAAAACCCACAAAAAAGCCTCGCTTTTAACCAAGGCTTAGCAGAGATAGGAAAAACCGTTCACGGTATTACAGCAAATGCGCTTCTTATCGCGTTAGGTTTACATATTGTGGGCGCTTTAAAGCACCATATTATTGATAAAGACAACACCCTTACGCGTATGCTTGGCAAAAAGTAGGTAGTTAAAAGTCTTATTTGATCGGTGCTATTTAAGCCGCGATTAAATAAGACTCTCGTCCTACGTGTTTGTTATTGCGCTTAAACGAGCCTTTCCCTTTTTTAGCTTTAACCACTTGAGGTTTAAACACTTTAGAGGTTACTAGCGCCGCCAGCGCATTATGATTAATAACACCTCGGCCGGTGTCTACCGCACTATTATTTGCGGCTTTGGTTTTCGATTTTTTAGCCATTTTATTTCCTAACTATTTATAACAATAAGAACCTTAAGAAGTGGCGATTGTATGCCTAATTTTCAACCTTGCAAGTGTTTTAACGCTCTTTTTCATAATAAATAAACATAAAAAAAGCGCAGTAAATAACTGCGCTGAGTAACCTGAACGCTGGATAATAAAATATGTTGGTATATCTCTTAACCAGAGTTCAGGTTAAATAGGTTTAGCTCAATTAATTAAAATTCAAAGCTTACTTTTGCATAATAAGTACGCCCGTCAAAGCCGTAAGGCAATGCACGTACAGGGTATTTAAACGCGCCGTTGGTAATAAAGTTAAGCACTTCGTCATCACCTAGCTCATCTGGGGTTTCATCAAAAATATTATCAGCCCCTACCGATACGTTAAATATTTCGTTAATTTGGTAGCTAACGTTTAAATCCACTAGTACTGCTGATTCAACTGTACTAGTTGGTTTAAACGACCCCGTAGGCGAAAGCTCACCTGGTAAAGGGATGTGGTCATTACCAAAGTATTTAACGTCTGTTTCGCCAAAGTAATTAAAGCGAAGCGTTGTTTCATACGCATCACGCTCATAGTCAAACGTTAAAGTTGCGCGCTCACCTGGCTGGCCGTCGGTAAAAAAGCTACGTTGTAAATCATCAAACGCCACCGACTCAGGAATACCTTCTTCTGCGTTCACGTTATCAATTTTAGTGTCGTTTAAGTTACCCGCAAAGGTTACTCCAAAATTACCGCCCTCTACATCAGTACGGTAAGATGCAATAATATCAACACCTTGTGTAGTTGAATCTACAGAGTTTGAAAAGTAATTAGCTTGCACTGCGCCGGTTGCTTGAAGCGCGGCTACGGCTTCATCGCTAAAGGCAACGTCCTCTGCAGAAAGTAAACTACCAAGCGTAATACGGTCTTTAATTTCTACACGGTAAAAATCAACCGTTAACGAAAGCTCACTTGTTACATCGTAAACAAAACCAGCACTGTAGTTAGTTGAGGTTTCAAGCTCTAGGCTATCTACACCTAACGCACTTGGAAAAGCAGTACCCGTATTTGCAGTGAACGACTGCGTAAGTGTGCCATCTGAGCCTAGGTTAGTTGTAAATGCGGTATAACCACTTTGCTGAAGCGATGGCGCTCTAAAACCAGTAGATACCGCACCACGTACTGCAAAGTCATCGTTAAATTCATAACGTGTTGCTAATTTACCAATTAAGTCATCGCCCGCATCTGAAAAGTCTTCGTAGCGCAGCGCACCACTTACGTTCCATGCATCCGTTACCATGGTTTCTACATCTACATAAAACGCGTAGCTGTGGCGATCGCTCTTGTTTGTTGCCTCTGGGCGCAAACCGTTATAAGCCTGAAAACCACACTCAGCAAATTGATCAGGATCGTTTACTGAAGGGTACGAAGCATCGGTATTTGCCAAGCCACATGCGTAAGAGGCTTCATCGCCAGGGACTATTTCGTAGTTTTCTTTACGGTATTCTGCACCAATAGTTACATATAAAGGCTCATTGCGGCCAATATCAACGATGCCGTTAAAATCAGCATTAACTGTTGTTTGATCAAATCTAAAACCACCAGAGTAACCGCCGCTTGGGCCTGCATTTGCAGCTATATCGGCATCGCTTGCATCTGGGTTGTTAAATACGTACTCCGCCGCATAAGAGGCATTTATAGTATTACGTGAGGTAAAGTCGTATTGGTTTTCACCATACACTGCCGATACATCGTATCCCCAATCTGGGTTTATATCGCCTCTAAAACCAACCGCTACTGAAATATCTTCAGCTTCGTTATAAATGCGGGGTAAAAAGCCATCGCTGTATACTTGCGTTACATTTTTAGACGCTTCGTTAAAGTTACGGTAAAAACCATTACCCAGCGCGGTACGCTCAGAATAGCCACCAAATGAGTACAATTCGCTGTCGCCCATTGGCAAAGCCATGTTGTAAAACAACGAGGTAAATTCACTTTCTGAGTTACCTTGGCCCCAACGTACATCTTCACTCAGCGTGCCTGGCTCAACATTTAACGACCCACCGGTATCGCGCTCTGCACGGTTAGTGCCATCGGCATCACGATACTCAAATGATAAATTAATAAAGCCGCCTTCATTACCTAAGTCAAAACCACGGTTTAAACCTGCAGAAAGCGTATCGCCGTCGCCTTCACTGGTGCCGCCGTACTGTACGTAACCCGTTGTTACGCCAGTTGAATTATTAAGCGATAAGTTAATTACGCCAGCTATCGCGTCAGAGCCATATTTAGCTGCTGCGCCATCGCGTAGTACTTCTACACCTTTAAGCGCAGTTAGCGGAATGGCGTTCATGTCGGTGCCGGCAGCGCCTGCACCTACAGTGCCGTTAAGGCCAAAAATAGATTGATTATGGCGGCGCTTACCGTTAACCAACACTAACGTTTGATCTGGCTGTAAGCCGCGCAGCGTTGCTGGTCTAAATAAATCAGAGCCATCAGATACTTGCGTACGAGAAAAGTTAAACGATGGGGCAGTAGCTTGCAGACTCTGCCCTAGTTCTGTAAAGCCGCCTTTGTTTAAATCATCAGCGTCTATTAAATCAATAGGTGACGAAGACTCAGTAGAGGTGCGGTTAGAAACGCGCGACCCTAATACAGAAATTTGTTCGATATTTTGTGCAGCCTCAACAGGTGCTTCTTGAGCGCTTACAATGCTTGGTGCGCTTACGGCAAACGCAACAGCGGCAGCTAATGTATTTAAACGGTATGTTGACATGGTGACGACCCTGTTTAGTGTGTTCTTTAATATTTGTTATTGCGATGTAACGCATCGCACTGGGGAACATCCTAGCAACATATGCAAATAAAAAGAAATGAAAAAAACTAAATAATAGGTCTAACTATGCAAAAAAATGTAAATACTAAAAAATAACACTTAAACTTGTTCAAAACACATGCAATTAAGGATTTTAATTTCAACCCCAAATTAAATTAACACTTTATTTACAATGGATTTATCACGCTTTCTTGTACTTTTACGGGTAACCAACAACAAATGGTAGTACCTGTTCCTAAAGTACTGCTAACTTCTATTTTTCCGCCGTGATCTTGCAAAATAAAGTTAACAACGGTCATTCCTATTCCTAATGAGTGGGCTGTTTTATGTGTCGTAAAAAAAGGCTTAAAAAGGTGCGCTTGGGTATTTTCATCCATTCCACAACCGTTATCTTTCACTTTTATACATACCCCCTCATTTTGCTGCGTTACGCTTAGTTCAATAATGGTGCCTTTTTCTAATTCATGTTCGCACGCTTGTTGAGCATTTAATAACAGCTCAACAAAAATTTGATGAATAGACGACAGCTCCCCCCAAATTAGCGGCACTTGCTCAAAATTGGTTTTTATTTCGCAGTATTTAAGTTGCCCTTGCAACACGCCTAAAGCAGAGCCTGCAACCTCGCTTACATCTAAATATTGCTTGTTATGGGTACTTGTAACTTGGCTAAGGTTTAATAAATTATGCACGGTTTGCTTTATGCGCTTTAAACCATCTAGGCTTTCGCTCAACTGCGAGTAAATTTCGTGTCCATTCCATGCCAGTTGGTATTGTTTTTTTAGATCAACCAACACGTTTTTAAATTGCCCTGCATTTAATTGGCCGTTTAAAAACTGCTCGTTATAGTGAAGAGATTTTGATAAAAGAGGGCTAACATATTGCAAGCTTTCTATATTACTAATTACATACGAAAGCGGGTTATTTATTTCATGCGCAATACTGCAAGATAAAACACCCACACTTGCCATTTTGTCGGCCTGAACAAACATTTGCTGATACAAAGACAGCTCAGCAACGTTTTTGGTTAGTTCGCCATTTAACACAACTAACAATTGGCTTTTATCGGCAAGCAGTTGCTCTGCGGCTATGCGCTTTTGCTGCTCATCTAAAAAGGCTTGTTTGTAGTCGTCGGTTAAAGTGCTCATCCTATTCGCTCCATAAATACGCATCCTTGTATAACGTTTAGTTTGCCACACGTAATTATGCAAACTAGGGGCTATTTTTAGGCTATGCTTATTATTTTAAAAGGTAGCACTATGACCCAACCAGCAGACGCTGCACATTCAATCACTGCCGTAGATGTACTTTGTGTTGATGACGACGAAATTGTTCTGCGCTCACTAACCTCCTTATTAAAAAATAATAACTTTAGTTTTATGACCTGCAAAAGCCCAGTGCAAGCGCTTGAGCTTTTAAACAGCTACGAATTTAGCTTAATCATTAGCGACATGAAAATGCCCACCATGAATGGCGCGCAATTTTTAGAGCAAGCCCGTAACAAAGCCCCCGAAACACAACGTATTTTATTAACCGGTTACGCCGAAATAGAAACCACCCTAGCCGCTGTAAACCTAGCGCAAATTAACGGCTACATTCAAAAACCATGGCAAAACGATATGCTTTTGCGCAGCATTAACGACAGCATCGAAAAATTTCAGCTAAAAAAACAAAACAAGCAACTCGAGCAGCAAGTAAAACAGCAAAACAAAGAACTTCTCGAATTAAATAACTCATTAGAGCAACGAGTAGAAAAGCGTACAAAGCAAATTAAGCAGGTACTTAAACAGCTAGAAGATGCCAACGAGCGCGAAAAACACGAACACAAAGCCACC
Source organism: Pseudoalteromonas sp. UBA2102 (assembly GCF_002331165.1). Lineage (NCBI taxonomy): Bacteria > Pseudomonadati > Pseudomonadota > Gammaproteobacteria > Alteromonadales > Pseudoalteromonadaceae > Pseudoalteromonas > Pseudoalteromonas sp. UBA2102. The sequence goes on along the minus strand of NZ_DCYU01000026.1, from coordinate 23,566 downwards.
GTAGAGCTACTTTATAATTTTATAAACGCCAACCCATACTTAGATGGCAACAAAGCACAAAAAATTGCCGACACCTGCACCCAAATAGCACTGTACTTAAACCTCTCGCAAAAAAGTATAGATTTAGCCCCCATGGCGGGTTACTTAGCGCAAATAGGTTTGCTTGCTATGGACCCAGAGCTCTATAAAAAGCCAGTGAGCCGGCTAAGCGAGCAACAGCGCAAAGCCTTTTATACACACCCAAGCACAGCACAATTAATGCTTATGCCTGCAATACATTTACATGATGTATCTGATGCAATTTATCATCAATATGAGCGCTTTAACGGTAACGGTTTACCAAAAGGATTAGCAGCAAACGACATTCCTATTGGCGCTATGGTGCTTAGTGTTGCTCGCGATTATTGGAACGCATTTGAACAAAGCCAAAGCCCCACAGACAAAGAGCGCCACAGCGACGCGCTCGAAAGCGTTAAAATGTACAGTGGCACTTTTTACCACCCTAAAATTGTGCGCGCACTCGAGGCAAGCCATAGCAAATTAAATGAGCAACTTAATAATGCGGGCTCTATCATTATATGCAGCGCTCAAGAGCTAAAAGCCAATATGATTTTAGGCCATACGTTACACAGCCACAGCGGTATTATGTTGTTACCTAAAGGCCATGTGTTTGGTAAAAAATCCATCGAAAAACTACAGCAACTAGAAGCCAAAAAACCGACCCCATTTAGAATAATGGTAAAAAGCGCTAAATGAGTGATCTAAACTGTGGCTTTTTTCGTTACAATTACCGTAAATAAGCTAAACTAATTCAAACAGGTACCTGTTAATCTGGGTATAAATTTTAAACTGTTTAATACCAATCCGCTTAATTAAGTAATTTATTTTGAGGGTGGAAAAACGTGTAGATAGCTAGGCAAAAAATTCGCTATTTAGTTGTTCTAAATGAGAATTGCTTAACGCTGGTAGCGACACGTTTAGCCCCGCAAAGTGATTAAGTATTATTGCGAATTGGTATCACATTGCTTTAAGGAGCACAGCGTGTCGCGATTTTCTGCAGTCACTGACAATCCCCACGACGGACGTTTTAATCAAAAAACGGGCATTTTACTTACCAATTTAGGCAGTCCAGACGCGCCCACCCCTGCTGCACTGCGTACCTACTTACGTGAATTTTTATCCGATCCGCGCATTGTAGAAATTCCACGTTTAGTGTGGATGATAATACTGCACGGTATAATTTTGCGTATTCGCCCTAAGCGCTCAGCAAAACTATACGAAAGCATTTGGACCGAAAACGGCTCGCCGCTAACACATATTACCCGCCTGCAACGCGACAAACTAAACGCGCTACTCCAAGAGCAAGGTTACACCAATACCGAAGTTGTTATGGCCATGCGTTACGGTAACCCTTCAATAGAGGCGGGACTTGAAGAGCTTCGCGATAAAGGCCTAACGCGCATAATTGTACTACCGCTTTACCCGCAATATTCAAGCCCTACCACCGGCTCAACATTTGATGCCGTATCAAGAGTATTGCAAAAATGGCGCTGGGTGCCAGAGCTACACTTTGTAAATGGTTATCACAAAAACACCCCTTACATTGATTCATTAGCTAGCAGCATAAGTGAAGATTTAGAAAAAAACGGCATGCCACAAAAATTAGTTTTTTCATATCACGGTATGCCAAAGCTATTTTTAGATAGAGGCGATCCTTACCACTGCCTATGTTTGCAAACCACGCGTTTAGTGGTTGAAAAACTAGGCCTTGATAAAGATAAAGTAATTAGCACTTTTCAAAGCCGCTTTGGTAAAGCCGAATGGTTAAAGCCATACACCGACGCCACGCTTGCATCTTTACCTGATGAAAACATTACCGACGTTGCAATTTTAAGCCCTGCTTTTAGCGCCGACTGCTTAGAAACACTCGAAGAGCTTGAAGAAGAAAACCGCGAAATTTTTGAAAACGCAGGCGGCGAAAAGTACCGTTATATAGCCGCTTTAAACGACAGAGACGATCACATTAACGCTTTATATGATGTGCTAAAACCAATGCTTTAAACGCATCTTAACGTAAAAAAGCGGTGTTAAATTTTAACACCGCTTTTTTAATTGTAAGGTAAGCATTTATTAAATGCCATAGCCACTATTTTGCGCGAGCAAGCTTCGCGCCTACAACTTTCACTTCTCATTTAATCCTCTTTCCCTTCTCTTTGTGCATTTTTGTATTAAAGATCAATAAACCACAAAGAGGTTAAGAGACGCTTCGCTTTTAGAGAAGCAACTAACATCTTGCGCGAGCAAGCTTCGCGCCTACAAACTTCACTTCTCATTTACTCCTCATTCCCTTCTCTTTGTGCATTTCTGTATTAAAGATCAATAAATCACAAAGAGGTTAAGAGCCGCTTCGCTTTTAGAGAAGCAACTAACATCTTGCGCGAGCAAGCTTCGCGCCTACAAACTTCACTTCTCATTTACTCCTCTTTCCCTTCTCTTTGTGCATTTTTGTATTAAAGATCAATAAACCACAAAGAGGTTAAGAGACGCTTCGCTTTTAGAGAAGCAATTAACATCTTGCGCGAGCAAGCTTCCCGCCTACCAACAAAATTAACACCGAGATAAATTACTCTGTAGACGCGCAGCTTGCTGGCGTTTTAAAAGCAACGCCTTTACCTTTTAAACCTATTCGTTAACGCTTTTCTTTAACTTTTACGGGTGATCATCAACGTACAAACGCCGGCAATTATTCCCCAAAACGCAGAGCCTACCGAGAGCATGGTTAAATCAGATGCGGTTACCAAAAACGTAACTATTGCGGCCTCTGTGTATTGGGCTGAGCTTAAAGCTTGCTGCAAGCTATTAGCAATAGTGCCAAACAACGCAATACCCGCTAAGGCTAAAATTAATGCCTGCGGTAAACTTGCCACTAAACCAACAAGCGTTGCCGCGCAAAGTGCCATAACAATATAAAATACGCCTGCGGCAATACTTGCCCAATAGCGTTTATCGGGATTTTTATCGGCCTCGTCGCTCATACAAATAGCAGCGGTAATAGCGGCTAAATTAATAGAGTACGTACCAAACGGGGCTGTTAAAATATTAATAAAACCAGTTACATTAAGCGTAGCCGAGATAGGCGCTTTATAATTATGAGCCTTTAGTACAGCAATACCCGGTAAGTTTTGTGAGGTCATGGTTACTATATAAAGTGGTAAGCCAATACTTATACACGCTTGCAAGTTAAACACCGGCGCTATGTATGCAAATTCACTTATTTTCCAATGAATAGCGCCAGTATCAATATGCCCCATTTGCCACGCCAGTAGCACGCCTGCAACTAAAACGCTAAGCATGGCAAAACGCGCAAAAAATCGTTTTCCTAAAAAATACATAAGCACCATTAGGCCTATAACCAGTGGTAGCTCATTCATAAAATTAAATACATCTATACCAAAGGTGACCAATACGCCTGCCAGCATGGCACAGGCAAGTTCGCTCGGTATACGGTTCATTATTTTTTCAAACCAACCGGTAACCCCAGACACAAAAACCAATGTAGCGGCAAACATAAATGCACCAATGGCTTCGCCTAAATGGTAGCCCTGCGCGCTGGAAATAAGTAAAGCCGCCCCTGTGGTAGACCATGCAATTAAAACGGGCACTTTATAATAATACGACAACCCAATAGTGGTTATGCCCATTACTAGCCCTAGAATTAAAAGCCAGCTTGCGACTAAATCGGGCGTGCCGCCAAGGGTTATAACAACTTGATAAATAAGCGCAATAGAACTTGAAAAACCAATAATAACAGCCACCAACCCTGCGGTTGCTCGATTAAGCAGCTGATCGGAAAACGTCATAAAATCCCTCTTAATTTTAGATTTTTAAGCCCACAACATACGTTGCCTATTTACGCTTTGCAATTAGCGTTTACGCTATTAAGCGTGAAAAATATTCATTATTTTAAAATTTTTTTTACCTATAAAGATCACACCTTTCATTGCCAAATTAAAAACAAAAACAATTATTTGCTTACGCTTACACCCCGCTAAAACTCTATGAAAACCCATCCTTTTTAGCTCAACAAACCAAACCCATTATAGGTAAATTGTTTATTTACAATCATTTACAATGCAAATAATTAGCACTTTTATACTATGCCAACTAACTTGATCTAATTATCCAGATGATATAAAACGTAACAATTAGTTAACCAAAAACCCCGTAAGAGAAACAAATGAAACGCGCTATTTTAATAATTGTTGCCCTTGGTCTATCTGCATTTACTATTTATAAGCTGCTATTTAATACCGAAAAACCTCAGCAGGTAACGGCGCCTGTTGCAGTGGATATAGTGCCCGTTGACTCTCAATTTGCAGCAAATAAAAAAGCACCGCAGCCCATAGATATGAGTAAAGATCCCGTTAACGTAAAACCTAAAACCATTGAGGCACCAGCGCAAAGCAACCAGTTTGAAGCTATAAACAAGGTATCTGCAAAAGCTAAAGAGGTACTTACCAACGCCAACGTACTACCAAGCGATTTAAACAACGAAGCCTACATAGAGTTCGACCTAAATACGTTACAAGCCCTTGAAGCTGGCGACTCGTTTGATATTTCAATCCCGCAAACCGCCGAAACTTACAGCGCCGAAATCACCTCGTTATCAGAGGCTACAAATGGCGATAAAAGCATATTTGGCCAAGTTATTGGTGCCAATGGGCAACTGCACACCACGGTTATGACCGTAGGAAACGATGCAATTTATGGGCAATTTACCGCACCTAGCGGCAATTATGTTTTTGAAAGTAAAGGTAAATATGGCTGGATTGCAGCAAAACGCGACTTGTACCAAAACCACATAGAACATCACGTAGATGCGCCCACACCAAAAACAGATAAAACCATAGATATGTTTGCCCCAAAAAAAACTGAACAACCCAACACGCAGTAACCCAACTAAATCAATCAGCAGTAAAACTTCCAACCACTACATAAGTAAGGAAATATAAAAATGAAAAAACTAATCACTACGGCAGCCATTGCCAGCGCGCTATTTGCAACCAGTGCAGTACAGGCAGTAACGATTGATATTGGTATTTTATATACCGACCAATCGGCCGCAGCTACGAGTAACATAAATACTAAAATAAACCAGCTGATCGCCTTTAGTAACCAGGTTTATAGCCAAAATGGGGTAGACATTACACTGCGTTTAGCGGGAACAGAAAACCTAGGCGATTACGCAATTACACCGTCTGAAGATTGGTTAGATGCAGTAACTAACAGCAGCTACGTAGATGGTTTACGCACTAGCTGGAAAGCCGACATGGTTGCCGTACTTGGTACAGGCCAAAGTGCGGGTAATGGTTTAATCTCGTGTGGTTTAGCTTGGGTTGGCCAAGGCACTAACGGTAATTTATATAGCTCAATGAGCGACCGTATGTACTCTATTACTGCTATTGACTGTGGTGCCACTACGTTTGTACACGAACTTGGTCATAACCAAGGCCTAGCGCACTCACGTAAACAAGGCGATACATCGGGCGGCGTATATGTAGATGGAATGGGCCACGGCGTACAAAACGAATTTGCCAGCATTATGGCTTACCCGCACGTTTACGGTAGCGCAACGCAGTACGATTACTTCTCTAACCCTAATTGGAGCGTAAATGGCTTAGCCTTTGGTGTAACTAACCAAGCGTATGCTATTCGTACGGTTACCGATACAAAAACAAGCATTGCTAACTTTAAGTAAGTGATTTAAAGCAGGCTGTATTTAGCCCACTTATAATTATTTCCCTTTAGAGCGCATTTGCGCTCTTTTTTATTTGGCTTAGGGACTGTTGAGCTTTCAAGGTTAAGTCACTAAAAGCCTAAAAGTGGGCAGCTAATTAATGCACTACTATTTTTTGTTTTATAGCAGGCATTAACGTTTTACCGTCACCATCTACTTTACTTAAAAGCTTAAGCCCCATTACTTTGGCAAGTACCGGGTAAATATCAAGATTATTTACCTTTTCAAGGCTTAGCCCTTGTTTAAAAGCAGGCCCTACAGCAATTAACGTAGCCGCCATATCATCGGTATAGGCATAGCCATGAGTACCTAAATACATTGCTTTGCCTTCGTTAGTAAATACCGCAGGCGCATTAGTTTGCACAACAATATCACCCACCCGAGTGCCTTTATTGTAGTGATATGCCGCTAATTGCTCGTCGTTTAATACCGTATAACGCCCGTTTGCTACTTGTTGCAAACGTTGTTTGTAAGTTGCAATTTGCTTGCTTGTTACAGCAGGCTTTGCATAAATAAGTAAACGCGGGCCGGTATTTTTAACTATAAAATTATCGTTTTTAGGCAATGTAGATACATCAATACTTTGCTCTGGGTTTACATGCGCCATACCGTGATCGGATACAATAACAAGGTTAATCTCTTGCTCTAGCTTGCTTAAACGGGTTTGTAATTGGCCCATTAGTTCATCTAATTGTTTTACCGCATCGCGAGTTTGCGGTGCGTCTGGCCCAAACTCGTGGCCCATGCTATCAATAAGCGAAAAATAACTTGCCACAAAACGTGGGCGCTGCGCTTTAGGTAAGCTTAGCCACTGTATTATTTGATCAACACGGCCTTGGTACTCACTGTATTTAGAATAATGAAAGTAATAGTCGGGCGTCATACCGTTAAAGCGCGCATCCGACTCTGGCCAAAAATAAGTAGCCGACTTTAGCCCCTGCATTTTTGCTAAATTCCAAAGTGGAATGCCGTTTACCCACGTGCTATCGCGCATGCCTTTACCCATGCTGTAGCACTCGTTTTTACGGGCTTTATCACAAAAGTTATTATCTACAATGCCATGATTTACCGGCAGCAACCCTGTAATAATAGAAATATGATTTGGAAACGTTTTTGTTGGGTAAACAGGCATTAGTTTTTGCGCGCGTACACCTTTAGCAGCCATTGCTTTTAAATTAGGCGCGCCGTGTTTTTCTATATAATCCCAACGCATGCCATCTATTGATATAAGTACAACGGTTTGCTCTTTTGCCGCATATGTCGCTTGGCTGGTTAACACTAAAAGAGCCAACATCATGGCCTTTAAAAATACATACTTCATTACAAATACTCGCCTACATTAAAATGCGTTAAATACTGAAAAATATAGCTTTATAATACAATTGCCAGGCCTTAAATGATACAAGCACCTGTACCTAACTCGTCTAGATGTATATATTAACAAGTAAGTATTTAAAACGAATGACAACGCGCATTTACTTTGCCAGTCGTCACCACTAAGCAAGGACTCCGATGACTATCGACTTTAGTAAAAAAATAACCCCAGCGCGCATGTATCGCACGACTGCAAATTTACAAATGGCGATGGAAAGCGATCGCGGTCGTATAATTAACAGTGCAGCTATTCGTAGGCTGCAGCAAAAAACTCAGGTTTTTCCGCTAGAGCGAAACGCTGCGGTGCGCTCGCGCTTAACTCACTCACTAGAAGTACAGCAAGTTGGCCGTTTTATAGTACAGCGCATTTTTGCAAATTTAAGCTTTGAGCAACAAACCGAATTTGGCTTAAAAGGGCTAGAACGCCCACTAGAGAGCCTAGTAGAAATGGCCTGCCTAATGCACGATATAGGCAACCCACCCTTTGGACACTTTGGCGAAGCTGCCATAAACCACTGGTTTAATAATAATTTAGCAAGTGTTACACCAGCGCGCTGCCAAGAGCAAAATACCGGCATAGGGGTTATTTTTAAGCACCTAGCGCACGATATTTGTAATTTTGAAGGCAACGCCCAAGGCATACGCATAATTCATTCGCTACTGGGGTTAAACTTAACTTATTGCCAAAGCGCGGGCATTTTAAAGTACACCCGCCCCGCGGGATTAAACTCAAAAGACATACCGCAAAATAAAAACTACTTAATGAAAAAAGTAGGTTACTACTACAGCGAAAAAACCTTTGTAGAGGCACTGCAAAACGAGCTGGTTATAGAGCCATACTGCCGCCATCCGGCAAGTTACATTATGGAAGCCGCCGACGATATTTCGTATTGCTTAGCCGACATAGAAGACGCCGTAGAAAAAGACATAATAACCACCGAGCTACTTTGTCAGCAGCTAAAAAGTGAATATAAAAAAGCCCTTATAAACCTAACCATTGACGACACCGAACACCTAAATTTTGTAGATAAAGCGGTAGATTACGCACTAGAGCGCGCCAACGCGCAGCCTTACAACTTTAATAGCGAATTTTTTATTTACCTACGCGTGGCCTTACTTCACCCGCTTGTAAACCACGCCGCTAAGCGTTTTATAGAGCACATTGAGCCTATTTACCACGGCGACTTTAACCAAGCACTATTAGAAGATAACAGCCACTTACATGCCGTTACTAAAACCCTTAAACAGGTGGCGCTTAAGCATGTGTTTTCTCACAAAGAGGTAGAAAAACTCGAACTACAAGGCTATCGCATAATTAACGGCCTGCTCGATTGTTATAAACCACTGCTACAACTTAACAGCGACGATTTTAAACGCGCATTAAGTGGCGACTCACGATTATTAATCGAATCGCGTTTGGTTAAAAAGCTCTCTAAAAAGCACTTAAATAGTTATCAGCACGCCATAGATGCCATGCAAGAAGAGCCCGACCACTTTGCCGCTTACGAGTTTTACTATCGTTGTAGGCTAATTCAAGATTACATAAGTGGCATGACCGACCAATTTGCCTACGACGAGTACCGCAGCCTAATGGTGATTGATTAACGAGGGCGTGCTGTTGGGTGGTTTTTACTTATTTCACTAGGTTACAAACCTCACGCCGCGATTTAATCGCCCTTAGATTGAACAAATTTTCAATCCACAAAGGTCAACACGCCCTTAGTGCCTAGATATATTTTAATTTTGCGCTTAAAATCAAACTATTGATACTTAAGCGCCGTGTTTTATGATTATTAGACTCTCTCAACTTATTTTTTGCTTTGCTTTATTTTATAGCAGCCAAAGTGCTGCCTATAACGAAGCCATGTGTATTTTAATTAAGCAAGAAATGCAGCAGTACAGTAATAATAAAGCCAGTGCCAAATACCGCAGCGCCGCACGCGATTTTAAAAGAAACTGTAATAAACCCAAGCAAGTACAAACAAAACCAGTAGAGCCGCCAGTTGTTGAACAAGAGCCACAACCACTTGCCCTTACCCCCGAGCAAGAACAACAACTGCTTGAGCAAATAACTGCGGCCGAAAAAGCTATAAAACAAAGCGCAAGCAAAGCCACTACAAGCACTCAGCCTACAAACCAAATAAGCCAGCAAAGCTCAGAAACTAACGAGCCAGAGACTGCGCCAATTGATACAGTAAAGGATGCGCCAAGCACACCTAAGGGTGAACTTGAGTCTAATAACAGCGAGTTAATACCTACAACTAGCCAAGCGCAGCCGGTGGCCACTGAAACAGCCCCAAAAGCAGCGCCTAAAATAGAGCCTAAAAAAGAGCAGCCAACGGTTAATACAACGCCCAAACCCGCACCTGTACTTATACCTGCGCCAGTTGCAGAGCCACCAAGTTCATTATTGTTACCAAGTTTGCTACTGCTTATTGTGGTATTAATTGGCGCCATGGTGGTTATACGTTTACGCCGCGTTAAACAAAATAAGCCCGAGCCGCCTGTTGCTCCAACGGCTACAGCCCCAAAAAATAACAACAAAAGCGCAGCGCAAGCAGCACCACCCAAAACGGCTCCAACCCCAAGTGATGAACTTTCAAAACCAGCTGTGCCATCAGTTTCGGCCCCGAGCGAGCCAGAGCCTGCAAGCTCTAATGCACCAATAAACGAGACAATTAACGAGCCTTTGCCTGCCAATACGCAAGCCACAGAGGCTGAGCCAGAACAAGCTAAACCAGAAGAAGATGCACCAGCACCTGAACCTAAAAAAGTAGCGCCAGAGCCAAACACCGCAGAGTTTGAAGCTGCCGCAAAAAATACATTAGCGCGTATTCAAAATGCAAAAGGCTTTGCAGAGCCCGAAGTAAGAGAGTTTAACCCAGACGCACCTTCGGTTAAGCGCACGCGTAAACACAAAGCCGCCGCGGTAGAACAGCCAAAAGCAGAGCCCGTTGAAGAAGTAAAACCGCAAGAGTCTACTCTTATAAACGAACCGGCTGCGCCTAGTAACCCTGTCACTGAGCCTAATACCAGCGCGCATCTGCATACAGCCGATAAAAACAGCGAGCTTGATCAAACCACGTTAAATAGCGAACACGACTTTAAAGAGCCCGAAATTCGCACCTACAATCCAGATGCGCCTTTAAAACCAAGTAAAGAGCCTGCACAATCTACAGTTACAGCAAAACCAAATAACGAACTCACGTTAGATGCGCCAATATCAACAGCTCACGAACCACAGCCAGCTCAAGAAAAGCCAGCGCAACCAGAGGCCGATAGTACGCCCAAGCAAAGTGATTCTAGCAACCCATTTGCAAACCTTTCGCTAGATGAAAGCTGGGACCCAAATTCAGATAAAAAGCCCGTGATTGAGGAAAAAAAGAAAGCGCCTAAATCACAAGCCTTAATAGAGGCAGAAGAGCGCGCTAAAAACATGCAAACAAAAGAATAGCCGAGCAAATAAGCTTGATATTATTGCTCTAAACAAATAATTTTTAACGCATCAAGTACCTGCTATTTAAAGATAAAATTGCTATTACTCAATTACCAGCACAAAAAAGCGGCCACAAGGCCGCTTTGTCGTTTAAAAATATAGAGTTGTATTAATGCGCTTAATTAAGAGAGCTATTTTAAGTATGGATTTAAGACTGAGAAAACGTTTTATTGCTACAAAAAATGCGTTGTTTAGTTGTTAAAACTAACTAGTTGTACATTGCTGTACTTTTAGCATCTTTGTATTTGTAACACAGCTAGCGCCAAGTTTGGCCTCTCAAAATAATTAACTATTATTACGCTTAGTATTATTCGGGGGGCATGTTTTTAATATTTAAATCGTATTGTAAAATACCATCGTTATTAACCGCCACACCCGCTAATTGCACAGAGTGATTAGCAAACTCTTCAGACGCCGATAAATGCGCTAACACGCCAGCTATATCCTCGTGTTTAGGTTGCCCGTCGGTTGCCACAATGCCTGCATTACAATCGTTTTGCTTACACTCAAAGCTGTATAAAAATAGCGACTTTTCAGCAAAGCTGCTTTGCACTTTATCTAAAAACACTTGCTCTGACTGTGCTAAATCAAGCGTACTTTGAATTTGAGCAGCGCTTTCTAGCTCAGAGTATTCACCCACTTCTTGGGGAGTAATCACTATTTGCTCGGTAAGTGCAGTGCCTTCTTTATTAGTTACATCGTGGCTACTTTGCATTGCTTGTATATCTACCACCAGAGGTTGAGCAGGCTGCACAGCCGTGGTGTTAGTTATTGAGTTGGGTAGATTATTTTGAGCCAAGGCGGTCAAATCGTTTTTAAACACGTACAAAGTTGCAGCAGTGATAGCGCATGCAATGAGTAATTTGTTCATAATACTTCCCTCCTTCAACCAATTTACGCAATACAATTAAGTGAAATGCTTTTTAAGTGTAGCCAATGTTAATATTATGTTTTGTTTGGGTGTGTACTGTCAACCTTTAATACTAGACAGTGCAAATTAAAAGAACAATTTTATCAATGTTAATATTTAACGAACCACTGGTAAGCTCAGCGCGCCACATTATAATGCTGGCAATAGCTCTACGCTCATTTTGCAACCAAGCAGCACGTTATTTATTTGTAACAAACTGTAAAAAGCAACTCTTTTTATGACCACACCTCAATCAAAAAGTTTGCGTTTATTGTTACTAAAACTTAAATAAAATTACCCATAGTAAATAACCGCATAATCAAAACAACACACAACAGCTTTAATTTGCTAAAAGATGCAAAGATTACATAAAGAAAGGCACTAACATGTAGGTGCGATTTTATATCGCGCTTGTAAACGTCGAGCTTGCTCGCGCTCTGTATTTTTAGTTCCCTATGTCGCGTTGGTGATGGCGTTGGCGTTGGCAACCAAGGGGCGCAAACGCATCAGAGCGCGCAAGGTAACTTTTACCATAATTAAACTCACCTCGGCCAGTTTGTGGATTTAACTTAAAAAAACCACAAATTATGGGGCTGTCTTCTAAACCGTCAATAAATACATAAGCTTCAGAAGTCATCGTTAATCACCTGAGTTTTATTGCTTTTACGCTGTCTTGCATTATAACCGCCCACATCTGCGGCTAGCTCGTTAATTTCATCCAGCAATGAGCCCTGCAATTGAAGAACAACAAGGGCTTCAAACAATATATCGCTTTTTACTACCTCTCCTTGTTCAAGCTTTTGTACCGTGGAGCGAGATACACCAATCATCTTAGCGAACGTGCTCTGGGTATAAAGTAAAGTACGATGCTGACGAATTAAATCACCCAAGCGACGCGCCAACTTTAATGCTTGTTCAGATCTCATAAATGACTACCTAATCGGTCATTAATAAACTAATGATTAGTTTAGCGGTATTTAATATGATTGCAATATTATTTAAATAGAGACGTAATGAGCTTCGAGGAGCGAACTTAAAGCGCCTAGTCCCTTTTGCGTTACCTCTTCAGCGCAGCGCTTCATAACCTCTTTGTGAATAAATCACTTAAAACCATATATGCACAAAGAGAAGTGAATGAGGGTAAATGAGAAGACAGTAAGCTATGGGTAACGAGCCGCGAGCAACGGGCTATAAATTCAGACTAACCCCTAGCGCCTTTAACCTATTCCCACCGTAGGCGTTAAGCTTGCTGACGCTAAAAAAGCTAGGCTTTTAAATTGCTTTACTTTCATGCAGTGAACGCTGAACTACTTGATAACAAATCGCACGTTGCTGCTCTTGGTTTAAATTTACTTGTCGCATCGAAAGAATCGTTTTCACTATTTGTTTATGCGAAACAATTGGAAAGAGTGGGCGCTGTTTTAATTCGACAAACCAACCAAGAAAGCACAAAACAGGGAAAACTTGAGTGTTAAAACCCGTTGCCTCTTGTAGCCATTTGTTCACCCAATTAGCCTGCTTTTGGGCTTGTTCTAGCGGCTTACTTTCAAACCATGAGGGAAATGCTAAATGATTATTCTCAAATTTAACTTTGTAATTTGTATCGTCTTTTATTCGTTCATGCCTGCCCTTTGTTTCAATAGCAAAAATACCATTTGGCCCTACCACTAGGTGATCAATATTAAACCCATCTGCTTGTATATCATGAAACACTTGGTACCCATGTGTCTGTAACTCTATAAGCTCCGAGGCAACGGCAAGCTCCGCATCTCGTCCAAGTTTAAGCTTTATCAAAAGGTTTGATTTAACCCAAAGCTTTCTTGCTACATAAACTAAACCCAATGCAATTAAAATAACCAAAAAGTAATTTAGCTCGCCGCTGGCTAATACTTCAGCAATCCCTTTAATGGCAAAAGGCATCGTAACGATTAAAGCAGATAAAAAAATAAGCCCTATTACATCAACAATCTTGTCATTTACTTGCTCACTAAGTGTTTGTGCAGCAACACGTTTAAGCTTTTTACGATCTACAGGTAGTTTTGCATTTTTTTGATGAAGCCATATTTTGAGAAACAAAACGCCTAATAAGGAATAAACACTACCTACAATAACTAAAAGGCTTAAACCTTGGTTTAATAAATCATCCATGATGGGTTCCTATAATCACAATGTTTACGTTATACCTTAAAAACAGGTACATGTCGCATTATTCAAACTCCGTACAATCTATTCAACAAATTTCACCTAAACACCTGTAGACGTAGAGCTTGCTCACGTTAGAAGCGTAGCTTCTCATTACTTAATAAATTAACACCGTAAAAGCCCTGCTTTTAAAACGCCAACAAGTTGCGCGTCTACAGGTTATATCAAAGTGTTCTGTTAAAACTCGGCGTAAGCGCGAAGCTTGCTCGCGCTAAAAGCAGAGCTTTTGAAATAATACAAACAGTTCATAAATATCGCGTTGGCGATGGCAACCAAAGAGAAGTAACCGCCGACTTCTCTTTGAAATCTCTCGGCGCCCCGAGGATCACACTATCTCCTCAATTTAAATTAATGATATGAACGTAAACGCGATGAAACACGTCCGTGTATAAGCATCACTTAACGCGCATCCATGCGCTGCTATTACTCATCACTAATTCAATTTCGGGTGTGATCACGGGGGAGTGGCCTAAGCATCAGCCTTCAATTCAATAATGAGTTAATGCTTGTTTACAATGCACTTTTAAGTAAACTAACTACTCGCAAACAGGGAGTGGTTTTAATGCAGCAAATTGGTATTTACGAGCAGTTGATTACACAAGTAATTGAGCAAAACTTAAATCGTGATCAATTTTATGTGGGCGAACGCCAACTAGAATCGGCAGAGGCCGCAACATGGCTTTCACGCTTTTTGGGCAAGCTTGTTGAGCATGCAATAAATGCCATTCCTAACTCTAACGAGCGTTTGCAAGAGCAAATTAGCCTCGCCAACAGCCTTGTACTTTGGCTTAAAGATCATATTCGCGATGATGAGCTGATCAACGAAAACCTGATCAACAGCCAAGGTCGAATACTTACCGCGCTGTTTAATACTCAAAACCCAATTGCAGCTAACCTTAAAGATTACTCAAGCGATATATTCCCACTTACAGGCCTCACACAAAGCGAATTATTTAGCGGTGCGAATGCGGGTATATCCCTCGAAACCGAGCTAAAGCGCGAGATTAAGTCGTCCGACACTATTTACTGGCTTGTATCATTTATAAAATGGACGGGGCTGCGCATATTTAAAAATGAGCTTGAAGCCTTTACCAAAAGCGGCAATAAACTCAAAGTAATTACTACTTCGTACATGGGTGCAACGGATGCAAGGGCGGTTGAATTTTTAGCAAACTTACCAAATACCGAGGTAAAGCTAAGTTACAACAATCAACAAGAGCGTTTACACGCGAAGTCATATTTGTTTATGCGTAATACAGGTTTTCATACTGGGTATATTGGCTCGTCTAATTTATCGCATTCGGCGCTTACTAGCGGCCTAGAGTGGAACTTAAAAATTACAGCGCAAGAAATACCACACATAATAGCCAAAACCAAAAGTACCTTTGAAACCTACTGGCAATCGCCAGATTTCGAGCTATTTACAGGCAAAGCTGAGTGTAAAGAAAAGCTCATTAATTCTCTTAAAGAGCAGCGTGGTGTTGGGCAATCAAGCAGCCAGTTTTATTTTGATATAACACCAAAAACACACCAGCTAGCTATTTTAGAAAAGCTAAGCGTTGAACGTAGCGTGCATAATCGTTTTAAAAACCTAGTGGTTGCTGCAACGGGCACAGGTAAAACAATAATATCGGCGTTCGATTTTAAAACCGTTTACGATAAAAACCCAAACGCACACTTTTTGTTTGTAGCCCACCGCGAAGAAATACTAAAACAAGCGCAAATCGCTTACCGTGGCGTGCTTAAAAATAATGACTTTGGTGAGTTGTGGGTAGGTAACTACAAACCACAACGCTACAACCAATTATTTGCATCAATCCAAACGTTGAACAGCCAAATTGAATCGCTTAATTTAACGCATGATTACTACGACTACATAGTGATAGACGAAGTACACCACGTAAGCGCAGCGAGTTATCGCGCTATATTAAATCACTTTGCGCCCACAATATTACTTGGCTTAACCGCTACACCAGAGCGACATGATGGCGCAAATATACTCGATGACTTTTGCGGTGTAATAGCCGCCGAAATTCGCTTACCAGAGGCAATAAACCAACGCCATTTATGCCCGTTTCAGTACTTTGGATTAGATGACGATACCGACCTAAGCCAAATAACATGGCGCGGCGGCCGTTACGATATAACCGAGCTAAGTAACCTTTATACAGGGGAAAACAGCCGCGCTAACAAAATTATATCCAGCCTCGCTGATATAGTGACTAATGTTCACAACATTAAAGCGTTGGCATTTTGTGTAAGCCAAAAACACGCAGAATTTATGGCTAAAAAGTTTAACTTAGCAGGCATAAACGCCGATGTACTGACCAGCAAAAACACTAATGAGCGCGCGACTAAACAGCAAGCACTACGCCTGGGTGAAATACAAATACTTTGCGTAGTTGATATTTTTAACGAAGGGGTCGATATTCCAGAGGTCGATACTCTACTATTTTTACGCCCGACTGAAAGCTTAACACTGTTTTTGCAGCAACTTGGTCGTGGCCTACGCCTGCCCGACAACAGCCAAAAGCAATGCTGTACGGTACTCGACTTTGTAGGCAATGCCCGCCCAGAATACGACTTTGCCAGTAAATTCCGCGCGCTAATTGGTAAAAGTAACCAACCAATAAAAACCGAGATTGAAAACAACTTCCCACATTTGCCGCTGGGTTGCCGTATTGAGCTACAAAAGCGCACACAACAAACAATATTAAAAAATATTCAGCAAGCAATAAACAATAAACGCCGTTTACAGCAGCTCATAAATAGCTATTCGCAACACACTAATGACGCGCTAACGCTAAGTAATTTTTTACGCATAAACCCACAAGTCACGCTTGAAGATATTTACAAACCTAAAGCCGGTAGACTCGGCGGCTGGCACTGGTTAAAAGGCGATGAAATACCCGCAGACCTAGCCGATATCTACACCGCGTTTTACCGCGCTATAAACACTCAATTACTCGGCTGCGACTCGCTTAGTTACTTATACTTTTTACGTGATTTATGTAATAACGACTTTAGCTTTACCCCAACAGCACAAAACCAACAGTACGCGCTTATGGCGCATTACAACTTTTGGGATAACACAGGCACGAGTTTAGGCTTTAAAACGCTTGAGCAAAGCTTACATGCACTTAAACATAAAGAGTTGCAGTACGAACTTGCACAAGTAATTAAGCTATTAATAAACCGTATTCACCAACAAGAAAGTGATTTAACGTGCTTACCTAATCATGCAATAAAATTACACAGCCGCTACACACGTCAACAAATACTCGCCGCGTTTGGGGCGCACTCGTTTGATAAAAAATCGACCGCCCGAGAAGGTGTTTTAGAATTTAAAAAACAAAACCTAGAGCTACTATTTGTAACACTCAACAAGTGTGAAAAAACCTACTCGCCCACCACGCTGTATCACGACTACGCAATCAGCCCCACTCTGTTTCATTGGCAAACGCAAAACAGCGCCCGCCCAGAACACGGCCGCGGCCTAAGTTATATTGAACACCAGCAAACAGGCAAAACCATCCTGTTATTTGTGCGCGAGCAAGGCAAAGACGAAAACGGCCGAACCATGGGGTTTGTAAACTATGGCGAGGTTAAATACCAAAGCCACAACGGCAGTCAGCCAATGAATATAACGTGGGAGTTAGCCAGTCCCATGCCAAGTGAAATGTGGCATGAGGCTGGGAAATTGGCAGTTGGGTGATGGATTTTAAGCTTGATCATCCTTAACTGCTATGTGCCGATAGCAGACTTTAGTAACCCTTCAATAAGCGACAGACACACTTTTCCGGGAGTCCGACTTCAGTGGTTGCTATATGTATCACAGCGACGACCAAATAAGTGAGCCTGCAAAAAATGTTATTCCAAGCACGAT
Source organism: Pseudoalteromonas sp. UBA2102 (assembly GCF_002331165.1). Classification (NCBI taxonomy): domain Bacteria; kingdom Pseudomonadati; phylum Pseudomonadota; class Gammaproteobacteria; order Alteromonadales; family Pseudoalteromonadaceae; genus Pseudoalteromonas; species Pseudoalteromonas sp. UBA2102. The sequence continues at coordinate 5,901 of NZ_DCYU01000026.1, read as the reverse complement.
AGATAAATACACTGCCCAGCGAATAATTTCACTTAATTTTGCAGCTATAACACCTACTAAAACAGCAGAGCCAATAATTATGGAAAATCTCATTAATTTTAGGTCAATTTTTCCATCTGTAATATTTGCTACAACAAACCCAGTACACAATGCAGCAATGACAAATATCCATACTTTCCAATTTTCTGATTGATGCTCAGAGAGCTCTTCATCTGATAAATATGAATTTCCAACACGATGTCTAGCCATTAAATTCTCCTTTTCCATGTCAAAACAAATAACACTTTATTAGTGATACTCTAAAAGGTAGCATATCTTGCAAGGTTTCGAACTACCATAGTTCGCTTTTCAGTCTTTGCCGAAATTCTAAACCGTGCCTTGAGCAGGCATCGAACACTCTTAATGTGTGAAGTCAAGATTTGACCCTATCCGCTCCTTCATGCCAAGTGAAATGTGGCACGAGGCAGGGAAGTTAGCGGCTGGGTGATTATGAGATCATGGATATTTCATCGTATTCAATCGTGTTTATCTTAAATTCACTCAAAAGTTTTGGTTTATCAAAACCTATTAGCTCCTTACTTTTCCCGTCAATTATTAAGTGCTTTTTTAACTCTTTATCGTTAAATATTTTTAGTGCTGTATAACGAGATATACCTAAGTTTTGCATAGCAATCACTAAAGGGTGCTTACTGCCATACTCTAAAAACCCAGCCCAGTTCTGACCTGCTTTTTCCTCTCCTAAAAAAGTAATAAGAACTTTATGGTAGTGGTTAAAATATCTTTCAAAAGTATATCTTAGTTTTCTTTCAATATTATCGAGAAGATTATCAATAACATGATTAATATGCTCTTTACTACCATTGAATACTGGTTTCTTTTTTCCATAATCCATATACAACTCAACTTCATTGTCTTTATGATACTCAATGGCTTTTCCAATCATTTCACTTATTGATTTACCACTAATCCAGTTATTCATTAAAAAAGCATAAAAATTAATCTGAGCAGGTGTGATTTTTTCAGTGTTTTCCCAATTATATAGCTTGTGTAACTTCTTTAACGTGATTAAGCAACTATCGTAAGTAAAATCTGGTAATACATTTTGTAGAGGATCATTACTTACAAAGTCATATACCTTTCTTTGTATTTCGAAATTTAGCGATTTGTATGAGTTTATGATATCAAAAGAAATATCTCGGACTATTTCACTTCTATTTTTAGCTAAATCTAAAATCTCCTCTAAATGTTTTTCTATAAATTTTTTCAATATGAAACTATTTTCAAAGCTATTTGGAAAACGTAATGTATCAATACAAATAATATTAGCTAAATATTCGATTGTCTTACTAATATTTACATCGCCTTTTTTACTATTTTTTAAGGCTTCCTCTATCTCCAAGACACTTGATTTAGAGTTTAATTTAAGATCTATTGTCGGGGTTAATTTAATTTGTTTCGTTTTGAATATTACTTTTGAGTCCCAACTTTTTGCTTCTGAAGGTAAACAAAAAATATTCCCTGAAAGCTCTTTTCGATATCTCCCGGCGCGACCAGCCAAGTTCCAAAATGTTAAAGTTTTGTTTGCATTTCTTTTCTTATCTTTAGTTAACCTTATTTTATCTTCACAATTTATAAATATATTTTTTGTTGGCATATTAATACCTTCAATTAATGTAGGTGTACAAAAAATGAAATCAATATTGCCATTTCGGAACAGCTCTTCGATTATATTTCTCACGATAAGTGGCAACTGTCCATGGTGGTATGCAACACCTTTTTTAAGGCACTCAACCAAATAGTAAGATTTGTGTATATAAGATGATATTTTTTTTATTGCATCAGCAAGTGGTTCCGTTATTTTTTCTTTATTTATTCTTTCTGAAAATGAATAGGCATTAACAATTGATTTGTCTCGGCTAGAACAGTAGATCATATTAGAGTGTTGTTTATTTCCAATTTCAAAAATAAAATCATCAACACTTTGGACTTTATTCATAATTAATGAATCAATACTTAGTTCATCTTTATCTACGTAGCTTTTTATTATTTTATTATTTACATCTACAACATATAAGTTTTGTGCTACGGGAGATTCTTGAATTGATTTTGAATACTTAACATTCTTATTAAATAACTTAAGAAAAACTTCAGGATTAGTTATATTAGGTGATGAAAAATACACTTTTAAATCAGGATATTTTTTAATTGTTAAATCGATAGCGCTGTATTCTGTAATACTGCGCTCTGCATCTTCTCCATCCTCTGAAAGCTTGTGTGCCTCATCTACAAAAAGAAAACCAATATCTATATTTATTTTGCTATTATGAAGGTTTAATAATCGTTCCGGCGTTAATATAAATATATACCTTTTATTTATATCTTCGCTTCCATTTACATTTGCTACTACATGATAATTATTGCTCTTTAGTTTTTCACCGCACTCATTATTCAACTCAACTTGAAATTGAGAAATTAGTGCTCGACTAGGGACAATAATAACAAGGTTTGACTTTTCTTTAATAACTTCTGATTCGACAAACCTTTTAATTATAAATGACTTCCCTAAAGATGTAGGTCCAGAAAAGCTATAGCATGGTGCAATCTCCATCTCAGAATATATGCTAAATTGTGAATCAGTAAAATGGTATTTACCACAAGCAGTCGTATGTAGATATTTTTTGAAGTTGCTTTCCAAACGTCGCTCTGTGGGTAGGCAATTTGAGTCATAGTTCAAGGCAAATAAGCCCATTTTTGAATAGACTGATGCTGATATTACTTTGAATTTATCTTTGTCTGTAATAAAGGGATCCAACAAGCTTATTAAATGATAGGCTTTTGCTCGTGCAGAAGGTAATGCTGAATTAGCCAACAAATCGATAAACCTAATAAGATCATTTTCCTCTTTAGTTGTTAATTCGTATTCTTTTATTCCATCAAATATTAATATTGAATAGCAACGATGAGCCTTAACAAATAATTTTTTAAAGTAATTACTTTCAAGAACACTTTTAGCGAGTGAGTTACCTAAACGTTCCATTTTATAGCTCCTCTAAAAAAGATTGGCAAAACTCTTTAGTATCTGAAAATGGGACAACGTAACAGTTCAACTCAGCATCAACAACATTAAAAGCATCTAGCAATTTTTTAATATTAACCAAAACAGTTCTCATCGCCTCAATTACTTCACCTTGAAATAGTGAACTATATTCAATGTTATTTTTATATCGAATAGAGTCACTGCATTTAAAGTCAAAACCTATTAAAAGAGAAAAAGAGTTATTTAAATTATTAGGTTTATCATCCTCCTCTGGTAAAAGAATACTCTCTAATATAGATTGATCATTACTATCAAAAGTCAAATCGAATAGGTGATTACTAAGCAATGACCCTACTCCGTCTAAATTCGGTATTGCCTGAAGAAGCTCATTTAAACTATCGTATAAAGTCGACTGTAAGCACTTTCCCATTTTCGCTGCCGAGTAGACTAGCTCACAGGACTTAGTATCAATAAATTTAATATGGACACTTTGCATTGGTTTATTTTGGTCACTATTAAATGAATAAAGCTTTGGTGCGTTTAAGTGAGACTCTAAAAAACCCTGCAATAATAGTTCTGCCACCTTATGATCACTTTCCAAGGCTAAAAACAACTTATCACCTTCTTTAACGGCCTTTTTATTTTTGTTTTGTTCCTCATATTGTTTAATTATCTTCCTAGGTAGAGAGAATAACCTGATACATTCATTTAACCTTTCTTTAAGGTTTTCGTAATCACAATTTTTACCGTTTAGTTTAACTGTAAAGAGATTTAACTTTCTCTTTTCACCTAAAATCAGTCCATGTTCAAGTTTTGTAAAGCACTTTAAAAAGTCATTTTTAATTAAAGTACTTATTTCATTTACCTCGCTTTCAAAAGCCAGCAAAGGAAGGTTGGAAAGTTTAAGTAAGTCATTAACTGAATGGTCGATATATTCCCCAAAGGATGCACTAATATCACCAGTCTTAGTGTATATACCCACGAGCAAGTTTTTAGAGTCATGTTTTTTTATTAGCCCAGCCCCAGAGTTTGCAGATAAATTATCCTTTGCTGATTCCAAATTTGAAATAACATTCCCCTCTACTTGGAAATTGATACCAAGCCCTAGCCTCGACATATCTGAATAATGAATAGGCTGCGGCTCCTCATTTCCGGCAACATTTGGATAGCCACACGTGACAAATTTATCTTTACTATTTATATCATCAAGACTAGAAATTTTGATATTCGGTAAATTAACGACTGAAGGAATATCTTTATCTTTAAAAACTAAAAGAGCTAAATCTTTATTATTATGAGCCACAACCTTTTTAGGTTTTATTGTAAGGTTATCAGGGCCAACTCTACCTATTGAGATTTTTGTTACCTTAGCTGCATAAGAGTTTTTTAATTCACATGTATTACATTCTCTATTAATAACTTCACATTCATTAATGACTTTTGGGCAAATACTGTGTTTAGCTGTTAATATGTAGGCTGTTCCCTCATTAACATATATAGTTCCACTGCTGTTCTTATCACCGCAGTGAATAGTAACTGAGAGTTGCTCTGCAATATCAACATTCATAATTAAATACAATACCTTCTTCTTTTATTTTTGGATAATAAGTCTTTATGTTAGGGTTTTTGTAAAATATTTTTTCTATTTCACTATTTTTAATTACGAAATGAAAACTTGTTGCTTCAATGTCAAAGTGCTCTAAAACTCTAACTAAAGTCTCCTTATTCGGGTGGTAATGTTTTTTATTGCCATTGGCAGAAATTACGAAGTTTTGGCAATCGATCATTTCTAATAGAGAGTCATTTGTATTCTTTTTACTACCATGATGAGAGATCTTTAAAGCATCAACTACAACCTTGTTGCTTTCTGAAAAATTTAGTTTTTTCAGGTTTTCGACAACTACATCAGGGTGTGAGTCGGATAAGAAGAGCCATTTAAAATCACTGAACTCAGCAAGAATAGCAATACTTGCACCATTAACCGGACTAGCATCTTGTTCAAAATGCACCAAGCGCCGCCTTAGCTCCGAAAAACTTAGCTCGTAATCACATTTTTCCTTGCCAGACGACTTTACTGCACCCGTTTTTTTTAAAGGTTGTGATGGCCAATAATTGTTTAGTGCTTCAAGCTTCGCTAGGGAAGGTGATAGGACCGTTATTTTTAACCCACTTATATCTAATATGGTCTTATCCGTAATAACTTTTTCATCCCATTTCGGACTAAGCTGCAAAATAGAATATAAATCGTTATCTTGTTGCCGAGAAGACTTAACAGCCCCTTTGTTATTTTTAACTACAGAGTATTTCTGTGTATGTTCATAATTATGACCTAATAACTTTGCTATCGACCTTTCAGAGTTAAACCAATATTGTTCAACATACTGCTCTAGTTCCTCGTCAGCAATTAGGTTTAATATACCTTTAATATGGTCATCATCACTGTGAGTAACTATAACAAGATCGAACTTCCCACGATTACCAGAGTCAATTATTTTCAAAAGTTGTTTTTTTTGTTTTTTAAAATCAAGAGCTGTCCGATTCCCACCATCAATTAAAATATTATGATAATTAAATTTTTCGTCTTGAAATTGTATAACAAAGCAATCGCCTTGGCCCGCAGGTAAAAAGTGTACTGAGCAATTTTTTTTCGGCATCTTAAGGTCTCTTTTTCATAAATCATGGTTTGCTCTCATAGAGAGATATCAGCTAAATGATTTACTCTCAATAAATTTTATTTGGTGAAGTAACTCGATACCTGAGCCATAAACACCAACCTACCAACATACTCCAATTCCCCGTGATCACACCTGAAACTTAGTTAATGATGAGTAATTTACAGCATGGATGCTGTACAAAGCGTAGCT
>NZ_DCYU01000040.1:0-4580 GCF_002331165.1 Pseudoalteromonas sp. UBA2102 | reverse complement strand
ATAATGTTAATTAAAAGCTAGCCATGCACCTCAAACATATCAATAACTCTTTTAAAACTTTCATTTTATTTGCACAATTTATTGCCATACTAAAACCTACGTATATAAATCGTTTTGGGGTAAGTATGAGAACAATTAAACGAAGTCGTTTAAAAGCGCCTAGCGTTAACACTACAAAGACTAAGCTCGCATTTTTCCTGCTTAGTGCCACGGTACTTTTAACTGCATGTGGCGAGCAGATAAAAAGCGAAAGTACACCTGCCTCCCCAGAAGCTAAAAGCGCTAAAAACACGCTTATTAATACCGATGATTTTAATATTAAAGCCATGGTAAAGCTGCCACAAACTGTAGAGTGTACGCTTGAAAACGGCCTACAAACTCAGTGTGCTCAAGTGGTTTTAAAATATCAGCCCGACAACATTGAAGTCGGCCCTTTTTGCCCAGAAACACTCGACGACGTAGGCGGAATTTGGGATTGGGATGGCACCGATGCGGGGCTATATAGGTTAGATAAAGCATTTTTAACCATGCTTAACGAGCAAGGTTTTACCTTTTACGATGAAGACGGCAACGTGCATATTGTTGATAACGCGACCATTCGCCCAACAGTTGATCATGCATGTATTAATGTATCGGTAGATAAAAGCGTAGAAATTACCGCCCTTTTACCACTGCACCCTGTTATGTCTGAGCAATCAACAGCGCTGGGCACTGTATCTAAAGTGGGTATAGCGCTTGCGGGTGTGCCTATTTTTTCGGATGCGCCAAGTGTGCAACATACTGGTCATTTACCCGCGCTTGATACCTGCGCAGGCCATATTGATCCGGGCGGTTGGTACCACTACCACGGCACCGCCAGTGATATAGACAGCGTATATAAACACGAACATGTAAACGCCAACTGTAATAATTTAGCGCAAAAGCCAAGCGCCCTGTTTGGTTATGGCTTTGATGGCTACCCAATTTACGGAAGCCAAGAAATTGATGGTACATCCCCAACCGAGCTTGATAGCTGTAATGGCCACACAGGCCCCGCAGGCCCCGCAGGCGAAAGCGGCATAGTTACTTACCACTACCATGCAAGTAATACATTCCCTAACTTACCTAAGTGCTTAAAAGGCGTGGTTGCACAAAATAATTTTACGACCACAGCACAAGCGGGTGTAGGCGCTAAGCCACCTGAAGGCACTAAAATAACTCGCCATGAACCACCTGGTGGCGGCGCTCCAAAAGCAGGTGGTCCTAACGGCGGCATGTCGCCACCGGGGTTTGCTGACGCTGCTAACAAACTAGGTATTAGCGAAGAAATGCTTATGCAAGCAATGCAAAAAGCCGGCGGCCCTAATGCCGATTTAACGGTTGTAGCAAAGGCACTTAACGTAACACCGGAGCAGCTAAAAGCCGCCTTACCAGAAAAACCTAAACGCTAATTAACCTGAACTCTGGTTAGAGATTTACTAACATATTGAACCATGGTGATATTTAAGTTTATTTTCTCTAACCAGAAACTTTCAGTGAAAATAAGGCAAATTTACGCGTCAATCGCTGGCCTATTGCAAGTAAGTTAAACGCGGTTTGCACTGAAAATAGCTGCCCGAGATAGATTTATTATCCAAATTCAGGCTAATTATAAATTACGTCAAGTGTTAAAAGCACTTGCCGTAACAATTAGTTACGCAACTTATAGCCTATAAAAGTTCCTAAAATCGTCAAAAATGTGAGAAAACGTTGGCTTGTGTCAAGAACAGTAAACGTTAGTAAAAAGCTGTAAACACGCCCCTGTTATCGGTTACATGTCAGTTACCATTCAGTTTAAAGCGCTAGTATTGAACCCAGTTATGTAACAACATACACGAGGCACTAGTATGAAACTGACTCAATTACTCCCTGCTCTACTTGCCATAAGTGCAGTATCTGGCGCTGCATATGCAGCACCCAATGAGCGAGAACACGCAAAAAGTTTTAATAATGAGCGCGCAAAACGCATCGAATACAAACGAGATGAGCGCCGCGATGACAAAAAACAGCGTATAGAATATAAAAAAAACGACCGTAAAGAGCGCAAACAAGCCAAACGCGAGCACCGCAAAGAGCAAAAGCGCAAAGTTGCCCATTACAAACAGCAGCAACGCACTCGTAATTATTTTAAACATAATCGCCACAACGTAGTGACCTACCGGCCTGGGCATTATTTTAATCATTTACCGCGCAATAGTGCTTCAATCAGATTTAATGGCATTACGTTTACATTTAGTGATGGTATTTACTACAGAAAAGCAAAAAGAGGCTACCACGTAGTTAAGCCACCAAGAGGCTTAAGAATACGCTCACTACCAAGGCATTATTCACACTTTAAACGCCATAATACCACTTACTATACCTACCAAAATGTATATTACGTGGCAGATAATAATGGTTATAGAGTAGTTGATGAGCCTAAAATAGTGGTTAATCAGGCTATTAAGGTAGGCAGTGCTAAAAATTATGATTTAGGGCAAACCTACGACACCCTCCCTATTTCGGCAGAGGCAGTCACGATTAACGATCAACAATATTTTAAGTACCAAGATATTTATTTTTTACCGCAAATAAACGGTGACGAAATAAAATATTTAGCGATAAATTTAGGGTAAACAATTTAGCTCAAACGCAGGGCAAGCTGCTTTATGCATCTTGCTCTTTTGACATTAAGTCGGCCATTCGTTGGTTAATTTCTTGCTCACTTAAATCTTCTTTATGGGTGCCTATGGTCCAAATATGCCCGAATGGGTCTTGTAGGGTGCCGGCTCTATCACCGTAAAACTGGTCGTGCACTGGGCGTACTTCTGTAGCGCCAAGTTCAATTGCCTTTTTAAATACGCTATCTACATCTTCTACGTAAAGCATTAAACTTACCGGTGTGCCACCAAGTGCATTGGGGCTTTTAAATGACTCGTCCGGGCATGAGTCCGAAATCATAATGTGGGAGTCGCCAATTATAATTTCAGCATGGGCTATACCGCCCTCTGGCAGCGGCATTTGCATTACTAACTGCGCATTAAATGCATCACGATAAAAACAAATAGCTTGCTGAGCACCTTCTATAATTAAGTACGGTGTTACCGAACTAAACCCTTTGGGAATTGCTGAAACAGTCATAACGCTCTCCATTATTTTTTATGGGTGTATGTATTTAGCCTATAGGTTAAAAACACTTCTTTCAACGTGTTAACTCATTTAAGTCACTATAATTAAATTAGCCAATTTGTGGTCAATAACTATACTAGCTGTAATATATATCTTACTTTTATTTGCTTAGGACTTTTATAATGTTAGCTAAAATTAGCCTCGCCGCTAAAAAGTATAAAGTTCTGAAGTTTTTAGTTTTAAGCTGGTGTGCTTTATTTGCCCACCAAAGCGTGGCTAAAGTTGTGATTGCCATTGTAGGTAAAACAAAAAACGACTCTTTTTATCAGCAAGCCTTCAAAGGCTGTTTGCACTTTAGTAGTGAGCACCCTGAAATAGAATGCAAGTACGATGGACCAAAAGACTTTCAAGATATTCGTAGCCAATCTATGGTCATTAATAGGTTAGTTGACCAAAAAATAGATGGGTTAATCGTAGCAACAACCGACTCTCAGCATTTGGTCACTCGTTCATTAATGGCGCTTAAAAGCAAAAACATTCCTGTTATAACGTTTGATTCTGACCTGCTAGAAAAACACCAACAGTACCGCCTAGCCTACGTAGGCAGTAACAACTTCGACTTTGGCGTTGCCTTAGGCGAGCAAGTAAAAAAACTGACCAACAAAGTAAATAATACGCTTTGCATGCAGTCGGGGCACCATACAACCCCTAATTTAAACAAGCGTATTGCTGGGGTTAGGTACGCGCTGTCTGATCAAGCGACAGCGCACCTATCAGGTAAAAACGGCTGGCGCGAACATAGTCGCTGCCCCTTATTTAGTTTAGGTAAGCGCGAAGAGTCACTAAAGCAGTTAATGCATTTATTAAAAATGGACAACCCACCCATTTTTTTAGCTGTGGCGGGGTTTGCACAATTTAACCCTCATTACGTAAATGCCTTAGCGCCTTTTAAGCAACGTATTGCCGAAAAAGACATTATTATTGTTTCTGCCGATACAGAAGAAATACAGCTCAATGTGTTAAGCAGGGGCCTCTCTTCGGCTAACATAGGGCAAAACCCTTTTGAAATGGGCCGCTTGAGCACCAAGTTAATGCACGACTACATTTTATATAATAAAAAGCCTGCGCAATCTCACTATTACACCGACTTTCATTACTGTACACAAAGTAACGCCTCACAGTGCACTGTTAATCATTAAAATTTTACCCTGTTAACTGGGGGTATGCCCTTTTAAGTACGATGCAGTGCACTTTAGCCAGCGTATTATTGCTCTAAGTTTAAACGTTGGTGCCACGCTGCAATGCTTTCATCGGGGTATTCATCAAACTGTTTATCGTTCTTTTGAATATGCGGGGTGACCCAATTGGCCTTACTAGCAAGCATTAAGTGGGTGTGCTCTGGCGGTACGGGTAATTCGCTGTCTATTGCGCCAGCAAAGGGATGAACTTGCTCA
>NZ_DCYU01000032.1:15876-20769 GCF_002331165.1 Pseudoalteromonas sp. UBA2102 | reverse complement strand
TATAGCAAGCTTTAAAAACGTTAAGAATTTAGGACAATCCGCATAATTAAGTGAGTTATTTTAGGGATAGATAAACGTGTTGCTACCTGCGCTACAAAGGCCTATTACAACAAGTAAATAACCTAGTTAATTAAATGAGTAGGCATAAAAAAACCGCATATAAAATGCGGCTTTAAAAGTAACTAAATAAATGCCAAAGCGTTATTAAAAATAACCTCTAATACCAAAGCGGAAGTTTCTACCTGGTAGTGGGGCTTTATCTTTTATAAACGAGCTGTGAACAAAGCCAAGTTCGTCTGTAATGTTATCTATATTTAAGTATAACTGCGTATCTATAGCGCCTAAACTTAACTGATAATTAGCTTGAGCATCAACAATTGTGTAGCCATCGGTTTTAGTTTCATAGGCGCTAATATTATCTTGCTCAAAGTAGTGCGTACCTGTGAGTGTTAGTTGTAAATCGCCTACATTGTATTGTAATTCAGATCCTAATTTATTTGCTGGTATGCGCGGCAAGTTACCTTCGTCGTCTTTTAGCTTAGCGCGTGTTGAATCACCAAATACTTTAACCATGGCATTAGGGTCAATTTGATAGTGTACATCAAATTCTACACCATAGAGTTCAGCATCTTTACTGGCAAACTGATATACGGCAACCGCATCATCGTGAGCGCCAATTGCAGACTCTAAACCATCTTCTTCGTCATAAACTAATCCAGTGTTTTGTTGATAATAAAAGTTTTTAATATCGTTATAGAAAAAGTTAACTGTGTAACCAAAGTCACCGCTAAAACGTCTAAAGCTAAAATCTAAATTGGTCGATTTTTCTTGTTTAATGTCTTCTGGCTCAAAGTGAACCTCGTTATCTTCAATATGATAGCCAAGGCCTAGCTCGTAAGTACCTGTAGCAATGTGTAATCCGTTTGATAAAAGCTCAGCAGAAAGGGGCGCACGCTCAGAGTGAGATAAGCTAAGTGCTACGCTTTGCCCTGGTGTGTATTGCCAAATAGCACCGGCAGAGGCGCTTACATTAGTAAAGCTTTCGCTGTATGCAATGCTTTCTTCTTCGCCTTCGTCATGATCTTCTTCTTCATCGTGATCATGTGCGTGCTCGCTGTCGGTAATTGTGCTTGTTATTTCATAATCTTCAATACGCGCACCAAGCTCTAGTGTAACATCACCAAATTCACGTTCTTCAAGTAGATATAACGCATGTGTAGTGGTCACACTTGCAGGAGTAAATGCTTCTTCGCCAATTGCGTCGTAGTCCGATTCGCTATAATGATAGCCCATCATACCGTGCCACTGAGCTAACTTGTGCTCTACATTTAAGCGTGCTTCGGTTGTTTCATTTTTAAAGGTGGTGCCAATTTCACCGTCTTCAATTTCACTGTGTTTGTAATCAGTGTAGCCAACACGAAGATTAATATTTTCAATCCAGTTGTTATCGAGCGCATAGCTTATAAGGCCTTGCCAACGATCTTGCTCTAGATGTGCATAAACAGACTCTTCTTCCTCTTCATCTGCGTGCTCATCGTGTTCTTCTTCGGTTTCACCTTCATGGTCATGATCATGATGCTCATGCCCAGGAATACCGTAATCGGTTTCAATGCTACCGTAAGAAAAGCCAACCGTTAAATGATCGCCCACATAACTCGTACCCACATTAAATGTGTCGCTATCAATAAAAGTGTTTTCTACAGAGTTATGAGTTTCAACATCACCATCTTCATCTGTAATGTTAAATGTAGGCGTTTCATAGTCATCGCCGCTGCGTTTAGTCCCATCAAAATGAAAGTTAAATCCGTCATTTCCGGTTTCTAGTTTTGCAGCCACGGTATTTGAGTTAGAAACCGTGTCATGGCTGTATTCAGCAGCACCGGTTAAATCATCTAAATTGCTCGTTGGAATACGGTTATCAACCACATTTACCACACCACCTATTGCGCCTGAGCCGTAAAGTAGGGTGCTTGGTCCGCGCAATACTTCAATTTGTTCCGCTGCTAAGCTGTCGCTTGAGGTTGCATGGTCAGGACCAATGCGCGATGCATCGCTGGCATCTAAACCGTTTTGGGTAATTTTAACGCGAGGGCCATCTAAACCACGGATAATAGGGCTTGATGATACCGGACCAAAGTAACTGGCATTAACACCTGGTAAGCCCTTTAGTGTTTCGCCAAGGGTCGCCTTTGATTTGTTTTTAAGCTCATCACCTGATAAAACGCTCACCGGCGAAATCATTTCTAAGCTATTTTTATGCAGTGCAGAGGCATATACAACGACGGTTTCTACCGAGGTAGGGGTAAGCGACACCGTCACATTGTTTGAGTTTTCATTTACCGCAATACGCGAGTCTATAAAGTTGTCTTTACTTACATGCAATTGACTTTGAGAGTCTACATCAATAGAAAATTCGCCCTGTGCGTTGGTTTTTACACCTTGGTCTTTACCATGTACGTGTACAGCTGCGTTTTCAATAGGTTGGTTTTTATCGTCTGTTATTTTACCGGTAACGGTAGCAGCAAGTGCTGAATGAGAACATAAAACAGAAAAAACTGCAGAGGAAATTAATGTTAACTTTGTCATTATCTTAAAGGTTCGCGGTTACTATGTTGTGATATAATATAACACCGCGTTTTTGACTTATCAACAATGTTATACTATAGCTTAACGTTTTTCGATGAATAAACACGCAAATAAGATAAGCTGATTAAGAGCGGCTATCAAGCATAATTATATTAAGCTTATGTTGTGCTCTAGTTTGGTTTTTTACATCGATAGGTTCTATCATTTCGCATTCATCACGTATCATTTCTGACACTAGGCTTGGATAATGGCGGCAATCTTCTGGCCTATCTAGGTAAATGCTACAGGTATACATTGTTTTATGGGAGGGCTCTTTTTTGGGCGCTATTTCTAAAAAGGGGCAAGTGGAGAGTCGCATTTGCGTTTTTGGATCAAACCAAATTTCATCATCTTTAACATATTGATAAATCTCTGGGTTAAACAGTGCCCACATTTCAATTTCTTGTACGGTTGCACTTAAATCGCCCCCACCGTATTTAATACAGCATTTACCGCATTGGTTGCACTCTTTCATTTTTAGCCAGTATATTAGGTAACGATTAGTTTCTCAGTGTATCACTGTAATTAACGTGGATTACTTTTTTATATATAATTTTAAAACCGCACTTTTAATTCCAACCCGCTATCTATTATTAATGTATTATTACACCTAAATAATTAGCCGTTCTAATAAGATTAGGACGCCTCTAAATAGTTAGTTTAGTGACCAGTTAAGGATAGTTCCTGATGATGAACACCAAAGTATATAAAGCAGTACATGATTTAGCAGAGCAACTGATGGAAGCTGCAAATAGAAACGACCGTAAAAGGTTTGAATTATTATTTTCTAGGCTCAAAGCTATTTGTGAAGAAAACGAGAATACTTCAAAAGATCACCCTGTACAGTGGGAAACCTTAGCCGACTTTACCGAAGAACTTGAAGAGGCAATTACCACATATGAAAAAGCGCTACAGAAGTCGGTTGCAATCAATAATAAAGATCATATGTCGTCGGTTGCTTATTCAATGGCAACTCTACAAATAGAGCTTGGACAAAAAAACGAAGCGATTAAAAACTTAAAAAATGCCAAGGTTAGTGCTAATAAAATTGAAGATAAAGCGCTTAAAGCCGAAATTCATGATTTACTTGAGTCACTGACTGAAGAAGAAGGTTAATTAAGCCTAGTTAGTCGCGATTGTAATGAGGTTTGGAATATGGATATATTAACCGCAATCGAGCAATGGATTGATGAGGTAAATCATAAATATAAATACAAACGGGTGTGCTGTACTCAATTTGCAGCACAGTTTGCAGGTTTTTACCCAACTGAATTTTTGGAAAATGCCTTTTATGTTGTGATCGATGAAATACCCAAGCCCGATTTTGCTGCTTTACGTGCCATGGGGCTGGGTGATTTTATTGATATGAAAGTCAGCGGCATAACTTATAAAAATACTTACTACTTGTTGCCGACAAGTGTTGATAACTTGCGCGTACATTTTCATGAATTAGTGCATGTATTGCAGTGGCAAAATCTTGGTGCTTTAGCCTTTATAGCGCGCTATATGAATGAAATTAAGCACTTTGGTTATCACAATGCACCGCTTGAAATTATGGCTTATTCGCTCGATACTCACTTTATAAATTCAGGCGAGGAAATAAATGTGCCTGAGTATGTACTGGATGCATTATAAATTTTTTTACAAGGAACAGAATATGGCTAATGTATGGTTATATTTTAGTGTATTAGCGCCTTTTAGTGCGTTAGCAAATTCATTTGAAGAAGACATAACTGCTGCATTAATACAGCGAACAACACACCAAGTTACGTATGATGGGAGTTATCGTTCAATAAGTTACCCAGGTGGTGACGTGCCAAGTAATATTGGGGTGTGTACCGATGTGATTATTCGTGCTTATCGCCAGTTAGGTATAGATTTACAACAGTTAGTACACGAAGACATGCGTGACAATTTTACTCTATACCCCTCAAAGCGTATTTGGGGACTGAGCAAACCCGATAAAAATATAGACCACCGCAGAGTGCCTAACTTACAAACCTACTTTAAAAGACAGGGTCGTGCGTTAGTATTATCTGATAGCCCTGAAGAATATAAAACAGGTGATATAGTGACTTGGATGTTACCGGGTAACCTGCCACATATAGGGATGGTAGTTAATGAGCGTTCAGTACAAACTGGCAATCCATTAATTGTACATAACATTGGCCGCGGGGCAGAAAAAACCGATATGCTTTTTGATTATAAAATCACGGGGCACTACCGGTTTGAACCACAGCATTTGAATAAAACGCAGTAAATTTATTT
>NZ_DCYU01000032.1:0-15499 GCF_002331165.1 Pseudoalteromonas sp. UBA2102 | reverse complement strand
CCCTCGCGTACAAACGCTAAAGGCTCTTCGTTATAGTGCACTTGGCCTGAAACTAACGTGGCTCTGCACGCGCCACAATAGCCTTCGCGGCATTGATACGCTACGTCTATTTTTTGGTTTTCTAAGCAATGTAAAACAGAAGGGCAGCCAGTGCTAAATTCTATACACTGGCTGTTATCTGCAAGCGTTATACTTGCAGTGGGTTTGTCACTCATTATAAATCAAAGTCACCAAATTCTGAGGCATCTACTTGTGAGTCAATTTGACCTACAAGGTATGAGCTAATTTCTGCTTCTTGCGGTGCAACTTGCACGTTGTCAGACACAAGCCATGAGTTGATCCATGGAATTGGGTTACTGTTGTTTTCAAATTGTGCAGGCAGGCCAATGGCGGTCATACGTGCGTTGGTGATGTATTCAACATACTGACATAAAATGTGTTTGTTTAAGCCAATCATAGAGCCATCTTTGAATAAGTATTCTGCCCATTCTTTTTCTTGCTCTGCGGCTTCAACAAACATTTTAATGGCTTCTTCACGGCACTGCGCGGCAACAATCGCCATTTCAGGGTCGTCTTTACCATCTTGCATAATGTTTAAAATATGCTGCGTACCCGATAGGTGAAGCGCTTCATCACGTGCGATTAGCTTGATGATTTTAGCGTTACCTTCCATTAATTCACGTTCAGCAAAGGCAAACGAACACGCAAAGCTGACATAAAAACGAATGGCTTCAAGAATATTTACCGACATCATGGCAAGGTAAAGTTTCTTTTTAAGATCAAATAAGCTAATTACAACGGTTTGACCGTTAATTTCGTGCTTGCCTTCGCCATACAGGTTATAAAGCGACACGCCATTGATTAAATCATCGTAGTAGGTGGTTACCGCATCAGCACGTTCGCTAATTTTTTCGTTACTTACTATGTCATCAAAAATAAGTTCTGGTGACTGTGTAACGTTACGAATAATGTGGGTGTAAGAGCGACTGTGAATAGTTTCACTAAATGCCCATGTTTCTATCCATGTTTCTAGCTCAGGAATAGATACAATGGGGAGTAGGGCAACGTTTGGTGAGCGGCCTTGTACACTATCAAGCAGCGTTTGATATTTTAAGTTACTTAAAAATATGTGCTTTTCGTGCTCTGGTAATGCTTGAAAGTCTAAACGGTCTTTACTTACGTCTACTTCTTCTGGACGCCAAAAAAACGAAAGTTGCTTTTCAATCAATTTTTCAAAAATAGGGTATTTTTGTTGATCGTAACGCGAAACGTTAACGGTTTGGCCAAAAAACATTGGCTCTTGCATTTGATCATTATGGTTACGACTAAAAGTAGTATAAGACATGTCTATCACTCAAAAAACTATCACTAAAACTATCAGGACAAAGCGGGCAAAGAGCCCGCTTTAAGTTTAACTATTAAATTTTACACGCGCCGCCTGCACAATCATCATCTTCCACTTCTGGAGTGTCGTCTTGTGCATCTGATGCGCCATCACGGGTGTTATGGTAGTAAAGTGTTTTAACACCAAGCTTGTATGCACCTAGTAAGTCTTTTAATAAGACTTTCATAGGTACTTTACCGCCTTCGTATTTGTTTGGATCATAATTAGTATTGGCCGAAATAGTTTGGTCAATAAACTTTTGCATTATGCCCACTAACTGTAAGTAACCATCGTTTGATGGAATATCCCACAGCAGCTCGTAGTTATCTTTTAAGCGTTCGTACTCAGGAACTACTTGTTTTAAAATACCGTCTTTACTTGCTTTAACGCTAATGTGACCACGTGGTGGCTCAATACCGTTAGTTGCGTTAGAGATTTGCGACGATGTTTCTGAAGGCATTAATGCGCTAAGTGTTGAGTTACGCATGCCGTGCTCTTTAATGCTGGCACGTAACGAATCCCAGTCTAAGTGCAGTGGCTCATCACAAATTTTATCTAGGTCACGTTTGTACGTATCAGTTGGCATAATACCTTGAGAGTACGTTGTTTCGTTAAACTTAGGACACGCGCCACGCTCTTTAGCCAGCTCGTTTGATGCCTTCATTAAGTAGTATTGAATTGCTTCAAACGTTTTGTGAGTCAGTGCATTAGCACTGCCATCAGAGTAACGCTTACCATTTTTAGCAAGGTAGTACGCGTAGTTAATTACGCCTATTCCTAACGTACGACGGCCCATAGTGGCATTACGTGCAGCCGGTACTGGGTAGTCTTGGAAATCAAGTAGGTTATCAAGTGCACGTACTGCAAGCTCAGCAAGCTCTTCAAGTTCATCAAGTGACTCAATAGCGCCTAGGTTAAATGCAGATAGCGTACAAAGTGCAATTTCGCCTTCTTCATCGTTTACGTTATTTAACGGCTTAGTTGGCAATGCAATTTCTAAACATAAGTTAGATTGGCGAATTGGCGCCACTTTAGAAATAAACGGGCTGTGCGTATTACAGTGATCCACGTTTTGTAAATAAATACGACCTGTGCTGGCACGCTCTTGTGCGAACATTGAGAAAAGCTCAATCGCTTTAATACGCTTTTTACGAATAGACTCGTCTTGTTCGTATTTTACGTATAACGCATCAAACTCGTCTTGGTCTTCAAAGAATGCATCGTAAAGGCCAGGCACATCTGATGGGCTAAATAACGTAATGTAGTCGTCTTTAATTAAACGAGAATACATTAGTTTATTAAACTGTACGCCGTAATCTAAATGACGAACACGGTTATCATCAACACCACGGTTATTTTTAAGTACCAGTAGGTTTTCTACTTCTAAATGCCAAAGCGGGTAGAATAACGTTGCAGCACCGCCACGTACACCACCTTGCGAGCAGCTTTTAACCGCTGTTTGAAAGTGCTTATAAAAAGGAATACAACCAGTGTGGTACGCCTCGCCATTACGGATATGGCTACCTAATGCACGAATACGGCCGGCGTTAATACCAATACCTGCACGTTGTGAAACGTACTTAACAATGGCAGATGATGTGGCGTTAATTGAATCAAGGCTGTCGCCACATTCAATAAGTACACACGAGCTAAACTGACGCGTAGGGGTACGCACACCCGACATAATTGGCGTAGGTAAAGAGATTTTAAACGTTGATACTGCATCGTAAAAACGTTTGATGTAGTCAGTACGTGTTTCGCGCGGGTAGTCAGAGAATAAACTCGCAGCCACTAAGATATATAAAAACTGGGCGCTTTCGTAAATCTCACCCGTTACGCGGTTTTGTACTAGGTATTTACCTTCAAGCTGCTTTACTGCTGCGTAGCTAAAGTTAAGATCGCGCGAATGATCAAGATAAGCATCTAGCTCATCAAGCTCTTGCTCTGTGTAATCAACGAGTAAATGAGCGTCGTAGCGTTTGTCTTCAACCATTTTTGTAACATGATCAAATAAACGTGGTGGCTCAAACTGGCCATACGCTTTTTTACGTAAGTGGAATACAGCTAAGCGGGCAGCTAAGTACTGGTAGTCAGGCGACTCTTTTGAAATTTGATCGGCTGCTGCTTTAATGATGGTTTCGTGAATGTCTTTTGTACGAATACCGTCGTAAAATTGAATGTGTGACTTTAATTCAACCTGTGAAACCGATACGTTGTTTAAACCTTCGGCGGCCCATTCAATAACGCGATGGATCTTATCAAGATCTAAAGGCTCTTTACGCCCGTCACGCTTGCTTACAGATAACTGTTGGTTCATAGCTTTGCCTGTATTCCTTGGAAATTGTGTATTTTGACCAATGCTTTATACCTCGCTAAAGCAAGGTACGTATTCATTTATTATAAGTTTCACCGTATTGGCGAATTTAATTGAATAACATTTGGCCACAATATCTGGTGTTGTTCAATTTAGAGATCACAAGATAGTGTGGTCTGAGCTGATTTGCAAGGGACATAATTGCCCCTATTTGTGGATAACTTTGGGATAACGTATTTGTGTTAGTAGTCACTCACCTTCGAACAATCATTTAAGTTGAAATAGCTAAAAATCAACTAATGATCTGCTAAATTTATGCATTTTGAAAATAAATTTCGACTGCTTTTTTTATCAACAAGCTTTGCATAAAAACTAACACAATCACAATATATAGTGTTTAATAATTTACATGGCACTATATATGGTTAAAAGCATCAATAGGGCTGTGCCAGTTTAAATCGGCTTCCCAGCCCTTGGCCTCATCAATACTTGGTATATAGCCCCAAAGCGCTGTTGCTGTGTGCATACCTGCGGCTTTACCTGCTTCTATATCACGTTGAGCATCACCTATGTATAAACAACGCTTAGGATCTACGTTCATCAGTTTTGTACAGTGTAGTAAGGGTAAAGGTGATGGTTTAGCCTCGGTGAGGGTATCGCCACTGACCACAACGTGTGCATTTTTTAAAGCGGGTATAGCAGCCACTAATGGATCGGTTAAAAACCCGGGCTTATTAGTCATTATTCCCCATTTTATACCTTGGTTATCAAGGGCTATGAGTAATGATTCTATGCCTTCAAAGCAGCGGGTGTGTGTAGCTAGGTTTTGGCTGTAGTGGCTGACTAACTGTTTTATTCGTTCAGTTTGTGGTTGCGATGCCCATTGCGCTTTAAAGCCAAGTTCAAGCAATGCGCCGGCGCCATTAGACGCTACTTTTCTATAAGCCTCAGGCGTAACTTGCGCAACACCTTCACTTTTAAGTACGGCATTTAAAGCAGCACCTAAAT
The DNA here is from genome assembly GCF_002331165.1 of Pseudoalteromonas sp. UBA2102. NCBI lineage: Bacteria > Pseudomonadati > Pseudomonadota > Gammaproteobacteria > Alteromonadales > Pseudoalteromonadaceae > Pseudoalteromonas > Pseudoalteromonas sp. UBA2102. Next base: position 10,793 of record NZ_DCYU01000032.1, on the reverse strand, counting down.
CGTCTGCTGTATCAAGCAAGGTGCCATCTAAATCAAATAAGAAAGCGTCGTACTCAAAAGGAGTTAAGGGGGTATGAGAGCTAGCCATTATGCTAACTTCTCAAAATGAAGAATGTAATTAACACTCACATCTGTATTTAATGAATACTGCTTAGAAAGCGGGTTGTAGCCTAGGCCAGCACTGGCACGTACTTTTAAACCGGCTTGTTCAGCCCATGCAATAAGTTGTGCAGGTTTGATAAATTTGTTGTGATCGTGTGTGCCCTCAGGCACCATTTTTAACAGCTTTTCAGCACCTACAATAGCAAACAAGTAAGCTTTAGGCGTTTTATTTAGGGTTGAGAAAAAAACATCAGCCCCTGGCTTGGCAAGCTCTGCGACTGCATGAATAATAGAAGCAGGGTCAGGTACGTGCTCTAGCATTTCCATACAGGTTATTACATCAAAGCGAGCAGGGTGCTGGGTTGCAAATTCTTCTGCAGGTACTTTTATATAGTCAACATTTACACCGGTTTCTAGGCTATGAAGCTTTGCTACGGTGAGTGGCTCTTGGCCCATGTCTATACCGGTTACGTGTGCGCCCATGCGTGCCATGCTTTCGCTAAGAATGCCGCCACCACAGCCTACATCGAGTGTTTCTTTATCAAATAAGCCTTGGGTTTTGTTAGCCACAAAGTCTAATCGTAATGGGTTAATTTCGTGAAGAGGTTTAAACTCTCCGTCTTGGTCCCACCATCGCTCTGCAATGGCTTCAAATTTTGCTATTTCTGCGTTATCTACATTTTGATGTTCGGTCATAAAATACTTCCTCGTCAATCTGAGGCCATTATATAGGGCTAAATTGATAAATCGCAAAGTTTTGCGCCTGTAAATTTAAATTAATTGTGATAGCATGGTCGCTTAGAAATAATAACAAATACTCTTGGCGCCTAATACCGGGTTGCTAAGAGCTGATACTGAAGGAATGTGATATCAAATGACTGATCTCGCCAATGAAATTCTGCCAGTCAATATTGAAGACGAGTTAAAAAACTCCTACCTTGATTACGCAATGAGCGTAATTGTAGGACGTGCATTACCAGACGTACGTGATGGTTTAAAACCTGTTCACCGCCGCGTTTTGTTTGCAATGAACGAGCTTAGTAATGACTGGAATAAGCCTTACAAAAAATCGGCCCGTGTGGTCGGTGACGTAATCGGTAAATACCACCCACACGGCGACAGTGCAGTTTATGACACCATCGTGCGTATGGCACAGCCATTCTCACTACGTTATATGCTTGTAGATGGCCAAGGTAACTTCGGTTCGGTTGATGGTGATTCAGCAGCGGCAATGCGTTATACAGAAGTACGTATGGCAAAAATGTCGCATGAGTTATTAGCCGATCTTGAAAAAGAAACGGTTGATTTCGTTCCTAACTACGACGGTACCGAACAAATTCCTGACGTTTTACCAACCAAAGTGCCTAACTTACTTGTTAACGGTTCATCGGGTATTGCGGTAGGTATGGCAACAAACATTCCACCTCATAACTTAACTGAAGTGGTTAATGGTTGTTTAGCGCTTATTCAAAACCCTGATTTAACGATTCATGAATTAATGGATTACATTCCGGGTCCTGATTTCCCAACGGCTGCCATTATCAATGGTAAAAAAGGCATTGAAGATGCTTATTTAACCGGCCGTGGTAAAGTGTACATGCGTGCACGCGCCGACATCGAAACCGATGAAAAAACAGGCCGCGAAACCATTATCGTGCACGAAATTCCTTATCAGGTTAACAAAGCACGCTTAATTGAAAAAATTGCTGAGCTTGTTAAAGATAAAAAAATTGAAGGCATTAGCGCACTACGTGATGAATCAGATAAAGACGGTATGCGTATCGTTATTGAGATCAAACGTGGTGATGTAGGTGAAGTTATCCTCAACAACTTATATTCACAAACTCAGTTACAAACTGTGTTTGGTATGAATATGGTTGCATTAATTAACAACCAACCTAAGTGTTTCAACTTAAAAGAAATGCTTGAAGAGTTTGTTATTCACCGCCGTGAAGTGGTTACACGCCGTACCGTATTTGATTTACGTAAAGCGCGCGACCGTGCTCATACCCTTGAAGGTTTAGCAATTGCGCTTGCCAACATCGACCCAATTATTGAGTTAATTCGTAAATCGCCAACCCCAGCTGAGGCTAAAGTAGCCTTAACAGCTCGCCCATGGGATTTAGGTAACGTACAAGCTATGCTTGAAAAAGCAGGCGAAGACAATGTAGCACGCCCAGATTGGCTGGCAAGTGAGCTGGGTATTCGCGATGGTCAGTACTATATTTCTGAGCAGCAAGCACAAGCAATTCTTGATTTACGTTTACACAAACTAACCGGCCTTGAGCATGAAAAAATCTTAGCAGAGTACCAATCGCTGTTAGATTTAATTGCTGAGCTACTACACATTTTAGGTAGCCCTGAGCGTTTAATGGAAGTTATTCGTGATGAGTTAGTTGAAATTAAAGAGCAATATGGTGATGAGCGTCGTACAGAAATTAACGCTGCAGCGCACGATATTAGCCTTGAAGATTTAATTAACGAAGAAGATGTTGTTGTGACCTTGTCGCACGAAGGTTACGTTAAGTATCAGGCATTGTCTGATTACGAAGCGCAGCGCCGTGGTGGTAAAGGTAAGTCAGCAACGAAGATGAAAGATGAAGATTTCATTGAGCGTCTTTTAGTGGCTAATACCCACGATACCATTTTATGTTTCTCTACTGCGGGTCGTTTGTACTGGCTTAAAGTATACCAGTTACCACTGGCTAGTCGCGCCGCTCGCGGTAAGCCAATTGTTAACTTACTGCCACTTGAAGATGATGAGCGCATTACTGCTATCTTACCTGTACGCGAGTACGAAGAAGATAAATACATTTTCATGGCAACAGCATTTGGTACTGTGAAGAAAACACCACTAACGGCATACAGCCGTCAACGTGCAAGCGGTATTATTGCGGTAAACCTTAACGAAGGCGATAGCCTAATTGGGGTTGATATTACCGACGGTAGTAACGAAATTATGTTGTTTACTGATGCAGGTAAAGTGGTACGCTTTAAAGAAGCGGAAGAGTCTGCTGTTGTTGATGAAAACGGCAACCCGGTACTCGACGAAGAAGGCAACCCTGAAATTCGTTTCAAAGGTGTTCGCCCTATGGGTCGTACTGCTACCGGTGTTCGTGGTATTAAGATGGCCGACGACCAACGCGTAGTGTCGTTAATTGTGCCTAAGTCTGATGGTGCTATTTTAACTGTGACTGAAAATGGTTACGGTAAACGTACTCAACTTGAAGATTACCCATCTAAGAGCCGTGCAACACAAGGTGTTGTATCTATTAAGGTGAGTGAGCGTAATGGCGCAGTAGTTGGCGCTGTACAAGTTGACGACAACGACGAAATAATGATTATTTCAAACCGTGGTACGCTAGTACGTACCCGCGTTAATGAAGTATCGACGGTTGGACGTAACACCCAAGGTGTTATTTTGATCAGAACTATTGACGAAGAGCAAGTAGTTGGTTTACAACGTATCGAAGAGATTGAAGTTACAGACAGTGACTTAGTTGATATTGAAGACGTTGAAACGGTTGATACAGTAAATGAAGAAGCAACGGATGATAATCCACCTTCTGAATAACTGAAATTGAAAAAGCGGCTAAGGCCGCTTTTTTTAATCATGTTGAAAAAAATTAATAATCCTTTTTTGTTTATCAAAAGAGTTTAAATTACTGGAATGAGGCAAAGGTAATGAGTAAATATAATTTTTGTGCGGGGCCAGCTATGCTTCCACAAGCTGTTATGCAAAAAGCACAAAAAGAATTTTTAGACTGGCAAGACTTAGGCGTATCTGTGATGGAAATAAGCCATCGTAGTAAAGATTTTTTAGCGCTTACTGCAAAATGCGAAGCCAGCCTTCGTCGTTTAATGAACATTAGCGATGAATTTGAAGTGTTATTTATGCACGGTGGTGGCCGCGGTCAATTTAGCGCTGTGCCATTAAATTTACATCAAAATGGTAAAACGGCGGTTTACTGCGAGAACGGCGTTTGGTCTAAAAGTGCCACTGATGAAGCTAATAAATTTACTCAAACCCACTCAATCAACGTTAGAAATGACGCAAACGGGCTGTTTTCTATAAAAGAAGTGGCGCAGTGGGAGTTACCTGCAGATGCATCTTACATTCACTACTGCCCAAATGAAACAGTAGACGGCTTAGAGATTTTTGATGTGCCGAGCCACCCAACGGCACCTATTATTGCTGATATGTCATCGACTATTTTGTCGCGTGAAATTGACGTAAATAAATTTGATTTAATTTATGCCGGTGCACAAAAAAATATAGGTCCATCAGGTATAGCTATTGTTATTGTGCGCAAAACATTACTTGAGCGTGAAGGTTTAGCTAAACCTGGCATTTTAGATTACGCACTTGAAGCAAAACAAGGCAGCATGTTTAATACACCGCCTACTTTTGCATGGTATTTAGCGGCTGAAGTGTTTGAATGGCTAGAGCAAAACGGTGGCGTTAAGGCAATGGAAGCACAAAATATTGCTAAAGCTAAGCTGCTTTATGACTTTATTGATGAATCGCCTTTTTATACTAATAAAGTAGCGACGCATTGTCGGTCGCGTATGAATGTACCGTTTTGGCTAAACGATGAAAGCTTAAACGAAAAGTTTGTAACGCAATCTAAAGAAGCCGGCTTACTTGCCCTAGAAGGGCACAGAATTGTAGGCGGTATGCGCGCAAGTATTTATAACGCAATGCCACTTGCAGGTGTGCAAGCCTTGGTTGACTTTATGGCGGCATTTGCACAGGAGCACAGCTAATGGAACAACTTCGTTTAGAGCCTATTTCTCGTGTAAATGGCAGTGTTACCTTACCTGGGTCTAAAAGCCTATCAAACCGTATTTTATTATTAGCAGCGCTGGCTCAAGGGACTACCGTTGTTGAAAACCTGCTAGATAGCGATGATATTCGCCATATGTTGGGTGCATTAAAACTACTAGGTGTTAACGTAACGCTTAATGATGATCGCACTGTAGCAACCGTAGAAGGGGTTGGCGGTGTATTTAAAACCCCAAGTGAACCTTTATTTTTAGGCAATGCAGGTACTGCTTATCGTCCTTTAACCGCGGTACTCGCAGCTGTAGCTGGGGAGTATGAGCTTATAGGTGAGCCGCGCATGGAAGAGCGCCCAATAGGGCACTTAGTCGATGCGCTACAAGCACTTGGCGGCGATATTACCTACACAAAACATAAAGACTACCCACCACTAAAAATAATTGGTGGGCAAATTAAAGGCGGTACTGTTGAAATTGATGGCAGTATTTCTAGCCAATTTTTAACAGCATTGCTAATGGCTGCCCCTTTATTTAGTGGTGATACGCAAATTACCATTAAGGGTACTTTGGTATCTAAGCCTTACATTGATATAACGTTAGATGTAATGGCGCGTTTTGGGGTGACTGTTGAGCACAGCGACTATACAACATTTAAAGTTAAAGGCGGCCAACAATACCAATCACTAGAGCGTATTATGGTGGAGGGGGATGCATCATCAGCGTCTTATTTTGTTGCGGCAGCGGCCATTGCCGGTGGCGAAATTGAAATTAAAGGCGTGGGCGCTAAATCAGTTCAAGGTGATATTGGTTTTGCTAAAGTGATGGAACAAGTTGGCGCTGAAATAAAATGGTATGACGAGCGTTTAGTTGTTCGCAAAGGTGAATTAAAAGGTGTAGATATTGACGCTAACGCTATCCCTGATGCGGCAATGACACTTGCTACGGTCGCTTTATTTGCTAAAGGGCCTACGGCTATTCGCAATATTTATAACTGGCGTGTAAAAGAAACCGACCGTTTATATGCTATGGCAACTGAACTTCGTAAAGTGGGTGCCGAGGTTGTAGAGGGTGAAGATTTTATCGAAATTACACCACCGAGTGCATTCAATGATGTGGCTATAGATACGTATGACGATCACCGTATAGCGATGTGTTTTGCAATGGTTGCCGTAGGCGGAAAGCCTATTACAATCAACGATCCTAAGTGTACATATAAAACTTTTCCAACCTTTTTCAAGGTTTTAGCATCAGTGAGTGAGTAGGCTTTTTATAAATAAATATAAAAAGTTTCACACTAAAGCGGATCTATTTGCAGAAGTGACGTATAATATCGCGGTTTTATTTAGGTGTGCATTGCAGGAGGTTTTAAATGCAGGCGTTATTAATGCCCGTAATCACCGTTGATGGCCCAAGTGGTTCAGGTAAAGGAACTGTTTGTCGCTTGTTAGCCGACAAATTGGGGTGGGATGTATTGGATAGCGGCGCAATTTACCGTGTATTATCCCTTGCCGCACTTCATCACCAAATAGCATTAGACAACGAAGAAGCGCTTGTCCCGCTTGCTGCAAACTTAGATGTGCAGTTTTTGGTTGATAGCCAAACTAATGCTGGAAAAGTTATTTTAGAAGGCGAAGATGTAACCTCGACAATTCGTAATGAAGAGGTTGGGGCAGCTGCTTCAAAAGTGGCTGCATTACCGCGTGTACGTGAAGCGTTACTTCGACGCCAGCGTGCGTTTAAAACCGAACGGGGCTTAATTGCTGATGGCCGAGATATGGGCACCGTGGTTTTTCAAGACGCACCATTAAAAATATATTTAACCGCTAGTGCACAAGAACGCGCGCGCAGACGTTATGTTGAGTTGAATGAGCGCGGCCTTGATGTTACACTAAGTGGTCTATTACAGGACATTCAAGCTCGTGATGAGCGCGATATGAATCGCACCGTTGCGCCGCTTGTTCCTGCTGATGATGCAATTGAAATAGACACAAGCGAGCTTAACGCTCAGCAAGTGTTTGATAAAGTTATAACTTTAGTAGATATTGCTATCTCACAAGGCAAGCTTCCTAAACGAAGCTAAACACATTTTATGCACCAGCAGGACGCCAGTGCTATTTTAACAACCCCATGCAGCATGGTTGCTTATTGGTATTAATATATGAGACGTATATTCGTATGTCAGAAAATTTTGCGCAGTTATTTGAAGAAAGCTTAAAGGGTTTTGAAGCAGAGCAAGGCTCTATTGTTAAAGGTACAGTAATCTCAATCGAGAATAACATTGTACTTGTAGATGCTGGTCTTAAATCAGAAAGTGCTATCCCTGCAGAGCAGTTCAAAAATGCTGCTGGTGAACTAGAAGTTGCTGTAGGCGACGAAGTAGATGTTGCACTAGATGCAATCGAAGACGGTTTCGGTGAAACTATCCTTTCTCGTGAGAAAGCGAAGCGTCACGAAGCGTGGATCCGTCTTGAGAAAGCATGTGAAGAGCAAGAGACTGTTACTGGTGTTATCAACGGTAAAGTTAAAGGCGGTTTCACAGTTGAAGTTGATTCAATCCGTGCTTTCCTACCTGGTTCACTTGTTGATGTTCGTCCAGTACGTGACACAACTCACCTTGAAGGCAAAGAGCTTGAATTTAAAGTAATCAAGCTTGACCAAAAACGTAACAACGTTGTTGTTTCACGTCGTGCAGTTATCGAATCTGAAAACTCACAAGAACGTGAAGAGCTTCTTGCTAACCTTGTTGAAGGTCAAGAAGTTAAAGGTATCGTTAAGAACCTTACTGACTACGGTGCATTCGTTGACCTTGGTGGTGTTGATGGTCTACTACACATCACTGATATGGCGTGGAAGCGTGTTAAGCACCCTTCAGAAATCGTTAATGTTGGCGACGAAATCGCAGTTAAAGTTCTTAAATTCGACAAAGATAAAACTCGTGTATCTCTAGGCCTTAAACAGCTTGGCGAAGATCCATGGGCAGCTATCGCTGGTCGTTACCCAGAAGGTTCTAAGCTTTCTGGTCGTGTAACTAACCTTACTGATTACGGTTGCTTCGTAGAAATCGAAGAAGGCGTTGAAGGTCTAGTTCACGTTTCTGAAATGGATTGGACTAACAAGAACATCCACCCTTCAAAAGTTGTTTCACTAGGTGACACTGTTGAAGTTATGGTTCTTGAAATCGACGAAGAACGTCGTCGTATTTCTCTTGGTCTTAAGCAATGTATTGCTAATCCTTGGCAGGAATTTGCTCGTCTACAAAACAAAGGCGACCAAGTTACTGGTAAGATCAAATCAATCACTGACTTCGGTATCTTTATCGGTCTTGACGGTGGTATTGATGGTCTTGTACACCTTTCAGACATTTCTTGGAACACGCCTGGCGAAGAAGCTGTACGTGAATTCAAGAAAGGCGACGAAATCACTGCTATCGTATTGCAAGTTGACCCAGAGCGTGAACGTATCTCTCTAGGTGTTAAGCAAATCGAAGCTGACCCGTTCAATAACTACCTTGATGCAAACAAAAAAGGTGCTATTGTTAAAGGTAAAGTGACTGAAGTTGATGCGAAAGGCGCAACTGTAGAGCTTATCGAAGGCGTTGAAGGTTACATCCGTGTAGCTGATATCGCTCAAGAGCGCGTTGAAGATGCAACGACTGTTGCTTCTGTAGGCGACGAAATCGAAGCTAAATACGTTGGCGTTGATCGTAAGAACCGCACTTTAAGCTTATCTGTTAAAGCTCTTTTCGAAGCAGAAGAGAAAGAAGTACTAGAGAAGCTTAAGAAAGAAGAGCCAGTGTTTGAAAACGCAATGGCAGCTGCTTTCGCAAATGCACAAAAAGACTAATTACTAATTAGTTTTTAATTGGAAGGGCAGTTTTGCCCTTCCACTATTCTCTTTAAGGAAACGCTATGACTAAGTCAGAACTGATAGAAACACTTGCCGAACAGCACGCACACATTCCAGTGAAAGATGTTGAAAATGCAGTAAAAGAAATTCTTGAACAAATGGCCGGCTCATTATCTACTTCAGATCGTATTGAGATCAGAGGTTTTGGTAGTTTCTCTTTGCATTACCGCGCTCCTCGCACAGGTCGTAATCCTAAGACTGGCGATACAGTAGAGCTTGATGGTAAGCATGTACCTCATTTTAAACCAGGCAAAGAATTACGCGACCGCGTAAATGAGAGTATTGCCTAGTTAACCAGTTGGAGTAGTTACTTGTTTAAGGTATTAAAAATTATTCTGGTTGTACTATGCCTATTTTGCGCATTTTTATTGGGTTCTCAAAATCCACAATTAGTACAAATCAATTATATTATTGCCAGTAATACCTTGCCACTCGCTGTAATAATAAGTATCTGCTTTATACTGGGTGTAATAATAGGGTGTTTTATTAGCTTTAAATTGTTTTCTAAATTAAAGTGGCAAAATTACCGCTTGAAAAAACAATTAGCGCCAGAAAAAAATAATAGTAAGCTTATTGCTAATAAAGACACCTAATCATGATTGAGCTTTTGTTTTTACTACTGCCTGTTGCTGCCGGTTATGGCTGGATTATGGGCAAAAATAGTGCAAAAAACCAAGCTCATCAACTCAATCGCCAAATCACTTCAGAATACAGTAAAGGCTTAAAGTTTTTACTAGACAGAGAAGAAGATCAGGGCTTAGAGCATCTAATAAACCTATTAGAAGTGGCTGCTGACTCTGTTGACCATTATTCAACCCTTGCTACTATGTTTCGCCGAAGAGGCGAGCTTGACCGCGCAATAAAAATTCATGAACTCCTTTTAAAACACCCAAGCTTAAATGAACAACAAGCTGCCGCTAGCCGTTTAGAATTAGCTGAAGATTATATTATGGCCGGCTTATTAGACGGTGCAGAAGAGCATTTAGTGTGGCTTGTTAAAGCTGGGCATGAACAAGCACTTGACCCAATTATTACATTATACTCGCAAACCCGAGAGTGGGAAAAGGGCATTAATATGTTCGAAGCCCATAGTGAGTTATTTGTTAAAGAGCAGCATTTTAAAGCAATTGCTAATTTTTACAGCGAAGCTGCCCTAAGCGAAAATAAACCGCGATTAATGAACAAAGCCATTAGTTTAAATTACAAAGCGGTTCGCCCTTTATACGAATTAGGGTTATCGGCTTACACAAGTGAAGACTACGTAAAAGCAATTTACTATTGGCGTGAACTCGTTTGCCAATTTACGTTATTTGCACCTTTGTTTATTGACCAGCTTGCACATAGTTATAAGCAGTTAAATTTAACACATCAGTTTCATGATTTATTATGTGACTTGCTCGATAAAGGTGGGGTGCTAATAAAAATAAAACATTGCCAAGCACTGTTAGAGCAAGGAAATACTAAACAGGCATTTGAGTTTTTAACTGACAGCTTAAAACGGCAGCCTACGATTCGAGGTTTTAGCTTTTTACTACAGCTAATGGGTGATAAAAATCCAAATACCAAAGAAGTACTTGATGAAATTGATAAGCTAGTTACGTCGTATATAGCAACAAAACCAGACTTTCAATGCCAACATTGTGGTTTTACAAGCCACACTATTTATTGGAACTGCCCATCTTGTAAACATTGGGAAACCATTGTGCCAAGTAGAGGCCTAGACGGATTTTAATAACCCCCAACTATTTATAACTTTACTGCCATTCATTAGGATAGTTATGTCTTTAGAAGATACAAAAAAAGTTCTTATTGCCCTAGATTACGATTCACAAGACGCGGCTCTTAATTTTGTAAAAAAACTCTCACCAGATACGTGTCGCTTAAAAGTAGGCAAAGAAATGTTTACTTATTTTGGTCCTGCATTCGTTAAACAGTTAATCGATTTAGGCTTTGACGTATTTTTAGATTTAAAATTTCATGATATCCCTAATACAGTGGCAAAA
>NZ_DCYU01000107.1:6863-7112 GCF_002331165.1 Pseudoalteromonas sp. UBA2102 | reverse complement strand
ACTTTCTATTCGTTGAATAGTTCTAGTACTCAAGCCGCTTAACGTGGCAAGTTGTTCTTGTGACCAGTTTCGTTTTTCTCTAAGACGTTTGACTATCATTTGGGCTCCTTACCAATGTGAGAGGAAACTATCCATGTTTTAATCGATTGTCGGTTACGAAATTCACACGACAGTGGGGCGACAGGCGATGTTTACAGCGATATAACTTTTAAATAAGGGGCGCAGGCGCGTGGGGCATAATGGCGAAGC
>NZ_DCYU01000107.1:0-6515 GCF_002331165.1 Pseudoalteromonas sp. UBA2102 | reverse complement strand
AGCCCGCGCAGCGGGCGAACTTGATTTTTTTGTTATGTGACTTACCCAAAAAAACAAGCGTATTCATCATGATCTATAACGGCAAAGACTTGCTCAATAGTTTTTACATACATATTTGGCTCATAGCCATGCCATTTTAGATCTTGTCGCATCCAGAAAATTTTCCATTTACCTTGAGCGCGGATAAAAGTTGCTTTAGCCATGTCCAGGTCATGATATTCATTTGGGCTGTTCCAAACAGGACGCGTTTCATATATATAAACTGATTGCTTCTCCAGCCGCCAACCAATGTCTAGCTCATTTCTAATATGCACTGGTGGCCTACGCTTATTTAAAAAAGCGTTGGCAGCTTTTTCTATCTTCTTTATTTCGAATTCACTTAAGGCCATAAAAGTTTAATTTTCCACCTGTCACATAACGCCACATTAAGCGGCAAATGATAGTTGGCTAAAATAAGTGAGGCACGAACGGAAAGCCAACTGTTATTAGTCCGTTTGAATGCCTTGTTAGTTGCTAAACTCTGTGACGTGCCAAAGCTCTCCTGATGGCCCCCACAAATAAACAACTTTACCCCAATGCTCTGTTTTTATTGGTTCGTACTTTATGTCGAAACCATCTAATCTAGAAATAACTTCAAAAGCCTCGTTTATATCTAAAACTGAAAGTTGGAACATCAAATTTTTAGCTAGATCTTCGTTATAAAACCTTTGTAGGAAAAAAGTGCATTCACCGTTTTCAAATAAAGATAAATCATCGGTGACATAATCCATTTGAAACCCCAATGCTTGGTAAAAAGATTGGGATATTTCGTAATCCTTACTAGGAATAAAAACTCTAATATCATCAACTTTCACCGGACTCTCCTTTTGCAACTAACAACTTTGTCTACGACATTTGTCGTTTTATAAACCGACAAATGTCCCTATATTACAATGCATTTATCTTAGCCAGCAAATAACCACCTGTAAACAATTAGTTAACTAGAAAGAAATCTCCGTTAATGCTGTAACACACCTAAATGGGGGAGATCAGTTATATCCGACAATGCATAAATCGCTGTACATTTTTAGAGCAACTTTTATAAAAAGTTAATATCGTAAAATCGTTTTTAACGCAGGTAATGAGTTATTAAAACGCTTAGGTTTTAACGTTTTGAACCCGGCTGGTATTGTACTTATATATTACAACACGCTTAAAGTAGCGTTGTGAGCAATGTGAATAAAAGCGCTGCAAATATGCAGCGCCCTCATTACTTAATGGTTGTTGTGTTTAAGTTTGAATTGCTTTATTAGAAAAAGCCGAGCGGGTCTTCGCTATAGCTCACTAATAAATTTTTAGTTTGTTGGTAGTGATCGAGTGCTAGTTTGTGTGTTTCACGCCCTATTCCTGATTTTTTATAACCACCAAATGCAGCATGTGCTGGGTACATGTGGTAACAGTTAGTCCACACTCGGCCAGCTTCAATTTTGCGTCCCATGGTATAAGCACGGTTCATGTTTCGGCTCCACACCCCTGCACCTAAGCCAAATTCTGAGCTGTTGGCAAGTTCGAGTGCTTCAGCTTCATCTTTAAAGGTCGACATAGAAATAACAGGGCCAAAAATTTCTTCTTGGAACACACGCATGTCGTTTGTACCTTTAAGCAGTGTAGGTTGTATGTAATAACCACCATTTAAATCGTCATTTAGCTGCTCTACGTTTCCGCCGGTGAGTACTTCAGCGCCTTCTTTTTTACCTATGTCTATGTAACTAAGTATTTTATCAAACTGTGCTTTTGAAGCTTGAGCGCCCACCATGGTTTCGCTGTCGAGTGGGTTACCGCGTTTAATTTGTTGGGTACGTTCGAGTATGCGCTCAATAAACTGCTCGTATATATCTTCTTGAATAAACAATCTTGATGGACAGGTACATACTTCACCTTGGTTAAAGTAAGCAAGTACGGCGCCTTCTATGGCTTTTGATAAAAACGCATCGTCTTTTTCCATTACATCATTAAAAAATATATTGGGCGATTTACCGCCAAGCTCTACCGTTGAGGGAATAATATTTTCAGCAGCACATTTTAAAATATGTGAGCCAACAGGTGTAGAGCCTGTAAATGCAATTTTAGCAATGCGTTTACTTGTGGCCAGTGCTTCGCCTGCTTCTTTACCAAACCCATTTACAATATTGAGCACGCCTGCAGGCAGTAAATCACCAATAATGTCCATTAAAACTAAAATAGATGCTGGAGTTTGTTCGGCTGGTTTTAGTACCACACAGTTACCTGCAGCAAGTGCCGGTGCAAGTTTCCATGCGGCCATTAAAATAGGGAAGTTCCACGGAATAATTTGCCCAACCACACCTAACGGTTCGTGAAAATGATACGCCACCGTGGTTTCGTCAATTTCGCCAATACTGCCATCTTGCGAGCGCAGGCACCCTGCAAAGTAGCGAAAGTGATCGGCCGCTAACGGAATATCAGCCGCGAGTGTTTCGCGAATGGCTTTACCGTTATCCCATGTTTCGGCAACGGCTAGTAGCTCTAGGTTTTGCTCAATTCGGTCGGCTATTTTTAGCAGTATATTACTGCGCTCGGTCACCGAGGTTGTGCCCCACTGCTCTCGCACTGCATGCGCTTTGTCGAGTGCTAGGTTTATATCGTCTTTGTCGGAGCGAGGTATTTGGCAAAATACCTTACCATTTACTGGGCTTATATTATCAAAGTATTGGCCGTTTACAGGCTTTACCCACTCCCCGCCAATGTAATTACCGTATTGGTTTTTAAAGTTTACGAGTGCGCCGTCGCTGCCTGGGTTTGCGTATATCATGTGTGTGCTCTCTTTATTGTTGTTAGCTAAAGGTCGAACATTTATATAAAACAAAATGCTTTATATTTAATCAGTGTTGTTTGACATTAGCCTAACGAGCACCTAAAAACTTGATTAGCTGTCCACAAAAGTTGTCTGTGAGTCCACACTAATAAAAATTTAAAGGATTGATATGCACACATCTCAGTTAAACAAAAAACGCCAACAACTTGATGTTTTAATTGAAAATAAAGTGACATTTGCAGCAGATAACAGCGAGTTGAGCATTTACGACACGTACCAACGCGCACAAAAGGTGGCACTGCATTCAAAGGAGTTACTGTTTTGTGCCATGCTCAGCGGTAAAAAAGTAATGCACGTAGAAAGTAGCCAATACCATAAAGCATTTTTACCCCACGAGTCGTTTGTATTAGCGCCAGAGCAAGGTGTATTAATTGATTTTCCACAGGCATCTATGCACGCCCCAACCACGTGTTTAGCAATTGAAATAAGCAAAGATAAAATAAACGCTGTGGCGAGTGCGCTTAACATGCAGCAAAGCTTTGCACACGATGGCGACTTATTCGAGTATGTTCCACAATTGGTACACAGCCAACATAATAGTCAAACGCAGCAATTATTAGAGCGCATGGTGCACTTATTTAGCGAACAAGGCGCACAGCGACATTACTTAATTGATTTGTCGTTAAACGAATTGATCGCCCGGTTGTTACAACAACAAAGTCGCGACTTATTACTCGCTAATAGCGATAAACCACGCCTTAAAACAAAAATAAGCGATGCACTGCTTTATATGGAAGAGCACTTAAACGAAACGCTCGATATAAATACCTTGTGCAAAATAGCCTGCATGAGCCGCAGTAAGTTTTATCAGCAGTTTAAATTGGCATTTGGCACTACCCCAGCCCTTTGGCAGCAACAATTAAGGCTTAAAAAAGCCCGCAATCAATTACTGCAAGGCCATGCTATTAGCCAAGTGTGCTTTGATGTTGGGTTTAATAGCGCAAGCCACTTTAGTCGTGTATTTAAACAAACCTTTGGCATTGCGCCTAAAGAGTGCCGGCATTAAGGCTAAAACCTTATTTTTTACTTTGCTAACGCCCTGAATATGTTAGTTTATTAACATGAGTATTGAGTAAAGAATTGGTATGAGTAAGCAAACCCGCTGGACCCTAAAAAGTATTGCTAAAGAGTTAGGTGTATCTAACGCAACAGTCTCTAATGCGTTTAATCGCCCTGATCAGCTATCGGCTAAACGCCGAGACGATATTCTTGCAGCGTGCAAAACCTTGGGTTATTACGGGCCCAATAAAGCCGCGCAATCGCTTCGCAGTGGTACGTTTAATATTGTGGCGTTAGTACTGCCCGATAGTGTGGAATATATGGTGTCTGACCCTGTGGCCAGTAGCTTTATGCGGGGTGTAACCTCGGTGCTTGAAAAAAACGGCATTAATGTTTTATTGTTTTCAGGAAATAGCGATAACCTTAACAGTGTGGTCGACTTCGTTGATGGCTTTATTTGTTATGGCCGCCCTCGAAATAACACATTAGTAGAGCAGTTAAAAACGGTCTCTAAACATGTGGTAACTATTGATTTTGATATAGCCCGCAATGCCTCAGTAAATATTAATAACGAGCAAGCAAGTTACGAAATAGCCAAGCATGTTTTAAAAAATCAAAGCGATAAAGTCGCTATTTTAGGCTTAAGATTACTTGATGAAAACGTATTGTGCCGCGTATATGAGCACCACGAATTTGAAACGGGGCAATCTATTTCGCACCAACGTTTACGGGGTTATCAACGTGCTTTAAGTGAGGCAAATATAACCGTAGCTGATGACCGCATTTGGAATATACCTGAGAGCAGCGAGCGTTTTGCTAACATTGCCGCCAAAGAGGTGTTAAGTGCCTCCCCCCGACCTAACGTTATCATTTGTATGAGTGATTTAATTGCCCTTGCCACCATGCGAGAAGCGATAAAACAAGGCATAAAAATAGGTGAAGAACTGCGTATTGTCGGCTTTGATGGAATAGACGAAGCCGCTCGTTTTGTGCCGCGCCTAACCACTATTCATCAAAACAGCCAAGAAAAAGGCGTAATGGCCGCCGAGCTCTTTATATCAAAAGAAGAAAAAATATGTGATGTAAGTTACGAGCTAGATATTGGCGCAAGTGGTTAATAGGTTATGTTAAAAAAGACTGGGTAAACAAAAGCCAAGCTCAAGAGCTTGGCTTTTATGTTTTAATAGCCTGTTAGGCTAACAATGCGTTTAAACTTATCGTTGTTTCTTCATCACCATTTACTTGAGTAATAAGCGCGTCTCGTGTTTTAAAATTAACACTTAATGCAATAGACTTATCTTCTAGTTGCCACGTTAAACAACATATTCCCTGGGTGCCGTGAGCACTAAACTCTCCTGCAAAAGCGGGGTGTTCATTACGTAATTTAATGAGCTCTATTAAACCTTTTACTACAGGTTTATTGAGTGCGTGCTCAATTGTTTCAGTATTTAAATACGGGCGGTTAATATCACGGCCCACATTGGTACGCGCAAGTAAATCCATATCGTTTTCGCAGGCAAATAAACCGCCGTAGTACACTTGCGGCACACCGGGGGCAAAAAACTGTATGGCACGCGAAATCAAATAATCTAAATCGTTAGCGCCTAATGCATTGTAATACGTGCAATTTACTTGGTATAAATCAACATTACTGGCAGCAGCACCCGTAGCTTGGCGGCTTTGGTTGTTACTGTTGGCATGCATGGTTTCTACAAGCGTATCTATTTGCTGTGCATTTAATAGCCCTGGCTTGTCGCCCATTGGACCAGCATCAATAATGCCTATGCCGTCGTGCGTATCAAGTACCGTTAAACAGTTGCGTGGTGAAATTTGTAACCATTTAAGCAGTGCATCTACATCGTTATTAAATAAGCTATGTAAAATAAGCGGCGGTAATGCAAAGTCGTAAACCATGTTTACACGCTTTGCTACTTCTACTTGTGTTTGGTAGTGGCTATGAATTTCAGCAATGGTTTCCATGCCAAGCTCGTTTGCTTGCTTTGACAGGTTATCTAGGTAGCCAAAGGTTTCGTCTAGCATAAAACAGTTAGTACCGGCTTGTTTAATTGCGTAACCCGCTGCATCTAAACGAATAATATTTACGTTATTTTCAGAAAACTTAGTTAATACGTTATTTAAATACGCAATACCTGCTTCAACTTTTACGTTTATATCAATTTGGTTATCGGTAAACGTGGTCCAAAAGTCATACGTTTGACCATCGCCACACTGCATTGGCGTAAAACAGCTACCGGGACGCGGGCGATAAATTGCTTGTTGCTCTTGCTCGCTCATACCATTTGGAAAAACGTCTTCTTTTGTTAAAAACAAATCCCAAAATTCTGATTGCTTACCTTTAGCTAGCACATCTTGAAACTGATAAGACTGCGCCGATACATGGTTAACGATTAAATCGGCCATTAGATCATGGTTTTCACCCAGTGCTTGAATATCAGCCCATGTACCAATGCGAGAATCTACTTCGCTGTGATCAATCGGGTCAAAGCCCGCATCGCTTCCATCAATAGGATTATAAAACGGTAAAAGGTGCACACCACCAAATACGCCCTTCAAAGGACCTTTTAACAATGTTGTAAGTGCGTTTATATCTTGACCTGTAATTCGATCAGCGTATGTGATCAAT
>NZ_DCYU01000089.1:14269-25850 GCF_002331165.1 Pseudoalteromonas sp. UBA2102 | reverse complement strand
CATTAATGTAGCCGCATCATCACTCATTTTATACCCCTTAAGCGGTTACTGCTGAACCGGCTTTTTTTGTAACTTACGCTGCAATGTGCGCCTATGCATATTGAGTTGCCGCGCAGTGGCCGACACATTACCGTTATTACTATGTAGCACTTGCTGAATATGCTCCCACTCTAAACGCTCTGGTGACATAACTGGTGTGGCAATATCACTAACATTTTGTGTATTTAAATCTGCGTTTAGGGCCTTTAATAACGTGGCCATATCAACGGGTTTTGTAAGGTAGTCGTTAGCACCTAAACGCATGGCCTCTACTGCGGTGGCTATGCTTGCAAACCCTGTTAATAATACAATATACGCTTGCGGTAATAAGCTGCGAAGTGGCTTAATTAAGGCAAGCCCGTTATCGTCACCCAATTTCATATCGAGCAAAATAAAATCTGGTAAGTGTTTATGTGCACTGAGTAATGCATCACTTTGGTTATGCGCAACTTCACAACTAAAGCCTTGCTTTGTTAAACGCCGAGCAAGTGTACTGGCTAGGTTTATATCGTCTTCAATTATCAGTAATTTCATGTAAGTGATTGCTCATTATTTGCTATGGCTAATTTTACTTTAGCCACTGCCCCGCCACCAGCGTGATTATACAAAGTTAACGAGCCGTTTAGTCGCTCAAACGTTACATTAGAAAGTAAAACCGCAAGCCCCATACCTTGGCTGCTAGGCATAAGTTGCCCGCCAAGCTCTGCTAATTGTGATTGGCTAAAACCGCTACCAAAATCACGAATTAGCAAATATATACTTTCACTGTGTTGATTATCTTGCTGCCAGCTTAGCTCTAACTGGGTTTGGTTATTTTTTTGATTAGCAATGCATGCATTTTGTAGCAAATTGAGAATAGCAGGCAATAGCATTGCATCACTTTTTAAGGTGGCTGCTATTGGCTCACTTAACCAATTAATGTGCTGATCAGGGTATTGCAGTAATAATGTATCGATGATCTGCGTTTGTAGCTGGTTTACTGTAATGTGCTCGGTGGTATTTTTATTACGAAGCTGAGCAGAGAGCTTTCTAAAGTCATTTAATTGCCTAGCACATTGCTTAAGCGGCGTGTGCATTTGCACAACGACAGGGTTATTTGGCTGCTCTTCTAAAAGCTCTTCAAATAGTAATTGTAAGTTAGCGATAGGACTGGCTAGTTGATGGGTTATTTGCGCAGCTGCGCCATCTAGGGTTACCAGTTGCTCGTTGCGCAATTGCTGCTCGCGAGCTTTAGCTATTGTGCGCTCTCGCTCCTTTAATGCTCTACTCATAGCGCCAATAACCAAAGCGATAACGCTTGCACTTAAAACAAAGTTAACCCACATGCCTATAAAATGCCCGCTCATATTCATTTGATGCATACTGTGATCGGGCATCTTAATGAGTAAAAAACTATAAGCGGCAATTGCCAGTACGGCGATATAAGCGAGTCCTTTTTCACGAAGGGTGACCGCTGCAATCATGATAGGTAGCAATAATAGCGATACAAACGCATTGGTTGCGCCGCCACTTAATGAGAGCAAAATAGTTAAAAACAGGACATCCGCAGTGAGCTGCATTAACATCCCTATAGGGCGCGCTTGGCTAACATTTCGATAGGCGAATACGCTTACTAATTGAAATATCGCCTCTATAGCTATTACCACTAATAAAGGGAGTAACGCTATTTGGTGTTCTAATAAAAAATACACGCTTAGTACAGCAATTAACTGCACAGCAATAGCACCACTTCGCAGCATTAAAAGGCGACTAATGGTCGGGTCGGTTTGCATAAACAAGGTGTGATGTACCTATAAAATTTAATACGTTAAAAAAGTTAATCTTCATCCATTGATATAGTAAACAGCGCGCACGGCGTTCCTTGATGAAACACCATTTTCCATTGTTCATTACTTTTACGCCAAAGCGACATACGTAAGGAGTAATTAAACTCACTTCGGGCTGAGCGCCTATAAGCCGCTTGGTAACTAATTTGCGCGACATCATCGCTAAGCATTCGCCCTTTAAAGTGCTGATTATAAAACTGCGGAACAACCTCGGTAGGTAAACGTGTGAGTACGTGCTGCTTATCAAATACGGTGCCATTAGCTGCAATTTCAATAAACTCATCATCAAGTAAGGCATTTAATGCATGGCTTGATTGACGGACATCGGGGTCGAGCAACTGTCGTTCGGACTCAATCAAGTGATTAAACAACGACACTTTTATTTTATTGCTCATGGGCTTCCTTATTATGTATGTAATTGCCACGTGTTTGTGTGTTTATACGTTAAACGGGCAGTAATTAATAATATCGGCTTAATTTAATTCACTCAAGCTAACAGCTTTAACGCAGTGCCATAAACGCAAGCCACTTACGTTGAAGTAAAGCCGCAAAATCATGCACTATTCAATTATATGCTGTTTAACACATCGCTACGTATAGCTTTAATACTTGCTTACTCTTTAAACAACCTTTACGTTAAATTGCCCACAATTACTATTATTTACGAGACAAAACAGGTTAATAACTTCTCTTAAAGGGCAATTTTTGATATAACTCACCCATTAGCAATACACGTCAGACCACCTTTTTAAGAGAACACACTATGGCCTACGCACATATTACTGGTTGGGGTAAATGTATTCCACCAGCAAGCATTAGCAACGATGAAATTAGCGAAATAGTTGATACCAACGATGAGTGGATCACCACACGTACTGGTATTAAATCTCGTAGGGTTAGCCATGTTAGCACCGCAGAACTTGCAACCGTTGCCGCAAAGCACGCCATCGATTGTGCAGGGATTGACGCAAAAGATATCGATTTAGTTATTTTAGCAACGTGTACCCCTTCTACTGTGGTGGCCAATACCGCCTCTTTAGTACAGAAAAACATTGGTGCGACCGGCGCTGCAGCTATGGATACCAATGCTGCGTGTTCTGGTTTTTTATATGCTCTTCAGGCAGCTACCGCTCAAATTCAGGCGGGTATGATTAAAAAAGCCGTGGTTATTGCTGCAGAGCGCATGACTTGGTATGTAAACTGGGCACGCCGTGACAGCGCTGTATTATTTGGAGATGGCGCAGGCGCAGTAGTACTCGAAGCCGCAGAAACACCCGCAGGCCTACTTGGTACTAAAACCGGTTGCGACAGTGAAGACAGAGACATTTTGCATATCACCAACTTTGGTAGTGATTTAAATAAATATGAGCCAATTGGCCCATCGGACTTACTGTTTGAAGGCCGTGAAATTTTCAAACGTGCCGTTAAAGGTATGAGCGAAGCGTGTGATGATGTATTAACGCAAGCCAACCTAAGCCTTGATGACATAAACGTATTAGTGCCACACCAAGCTAACTTACGTATTATTCAAGCAATTCAGCATCGTTTAAAAGTGCCAGATGAAAAAGTAATGGTAAACATTGCTGACTACGGTAATACCTCAGCCGCTACAATTGCTATTGCGTTATGTGAAGCCGTAGAGCAAGGCTTAATTAAGCCGCATTCAAATATTATGTCGGCAGCGTTTGGCGCAGGTTTAACGTGGGCAGCAAGCTATATAAAATGGGGCGAGCGTGTTACGCCGATAAAAGTAAGTGATGCAACTTTGCCACTGTGTGAGCTAACAGGCCTTGAGCTTGTAGCCCCCGCAGTTAATGCCTGCAAAGACGCTGAGCCTAGCTAAACATTTTTAAAGCACATAAAAATTAAACGCACTTTTTAGTGCGTTTTTGTTTTTTAGAAGAACAAACTCATGGAGCTAACTACATGGAACTATTAGGCATTCATCATGCTGCTGTTATTTGCAGTGATTACGCCCACTCTAAGCACTTTTATAGTAACGTACTTAAACTTAAAGTTATTAACGAGCATTTTAGGGCCGCGCGTAATTCGTATAAATTAGATTTAGCGATGCCTGATGGCAGCCAAATAGAGTTATTTTCGTTTGATGGAGCACCTGCAAGACCAAGCTACCCAGAAGCGCAAGGCTTAAGGCATTTAGCATTTAAAGTTAAAAACGTTGCCCAAGCAAAGCAGTATTTAGAGTCACAAAATATAACAGTGGAAGAGATAAGAGTGGATGAAATAACCGGCAAAAAATTCACCTTTTTTGCCGATCCAGATAACTTACCGCTTGAGTTATACGAGGTATAGCCCTCGTATAACAAGGTTTATTTAAAGCGGCTTTGCAAGTAATTAAATACCGCACGAATACCTAACGCTTCGCCGCCGGTTGGGCGCCCAGGTAAAGCACGTAAATTCCACGCCATTACATCAAAATGTACCCAGGGTGTGGTTGGCTCTACAAACTCTTTTAAATAAAGCGCCGCGGTAATTGCACCACCAAATGGTGTGCTGGCACAGTTTGCCATATCGGCTACATCGCTCTTTAAAAAGCTTTTGTACTGATCAAATAAAGGCAATTGCCATACAGGGTCGCTTACATCCATACCGGCATCAATAATACCATTTGCTACATCGCGCTCTGTTGAGAAAAAGCCCGGTAACTCAGTACCTAAAGCAACACGACAAGCACCGGTAAGGGTCGCAAAGTCAATAATTAGCTCAGGGTTATCGTTTTGTGCCTCGCTAAGCGCATCGCACAATACTAAACGCCCTTCTGCATCGGTATTGTCTATTTCTACCATAATGCCTTTACGCGTTTTAATTACATCACCTGGGCGAAATGCATTTCGCGATACCGCGTTTTCAACCGCAGGCACTAAAACACGCAGTCTAATTGGTAAATTAGCCGCCATAATTAGCTGCGCTAAAGCAATAACGTGCGCTGCCCCGCCCATGTCTTTTTTCATGTTACGCATGCCAGAGCTTGGTTTTAAATCAAGCCCGCCAGAGTCAAAACATACCCCTTTACCAACTAAGGTAATCAGTGGCGCGTTTTCATCGCCCCATTTTAAATCAAGTAATCGCGGTTTGTTTTCGCTGGCGCGCCCGACCATGTGTATTGTTGGGTAATTTTGCTCAAGTAGCTCATCGCCAATCCACTGGGTAAATTCGCCGTTGTAATTATTGGCTAAATCTTCCATTACTTGCGATAAATGCTGCGGCATCATATCTACCGCAGGTGTGTTTACTAAATCACGCGCTAAATAAATGGCATCGGCTTGTTGCTTAATACGCTGATACAGCGCTTCATCGGCAATGGCTAATTGTGCTTTGGCCGTTGGTTTTTCTTTATATTCACTAAATTCATAGCCGCCTAACACAAAACCAAGCGCGACTTGCTCTATAAAGGCATCATCGCCTTGAATTTGATACGTGCCCAGCGGTAATTTATTGGCAAGCTCGCCTGCGGCCCAAAAATCATTTTGGTTTTGTAATAAACAATAAACGTGGCTTAGCTCACCGGTTTGGGCGTCAGGCACAAGCGCTAAACCTTGCTTTTCAAAGCCGCTATTTGTTAACCATGTTTGGATAAAAGCCGGTTGTTGTGATTGCCAGTCAGTTAACTCGTTTTTAAGAATAAAAGATAAAGGAATACCAGAAGAAGTATGACGAAGTAATGCACTCATTGAAAAGCTCATATAATAAAAAATGGTAGCTCAAAGCATACCAATAAGACCGGCTAAAAGGTATAGCTAATTTTAGCCAGATTTATTCTTTATTTGGCGCTTTAGTGTGTTGTTTTAAATCCTCTTTAACTATTTCAGCGTCTAGCTCTTTAACTGGTTTATTAATGTTAAACGAGCTAGGCAATACATCTACACCTACCATTCTGCCTAGCTTTACAACCAATGGAATAGTAATAGGGGCAAACGGCAGTACGGCAAATACACCTAAGCCAAGCCCTTTTAAAATATCTACAAACTGCTCATTAGCACGCTTTAACTCTTCTTTGCTGGTTTGCCCTTGCGTGTAACGCCTATAAATGGTGAGCATTTCTATGGTTTCTTGCCTTTCTTGCGCAAGAGCAATTTTTAGCGCCACCATTGCACGACGAAAGCGAAGCTGTTGGCGCTTTTTACTAATTTTAACTACCCGCCAAGGCGCACGGTGAATAACTTTATATAATCGCATACCCTTTATTTTCACACATAAGGGGTTTTACACAAGAATAATTTACTTAATACGCCCTATACTTTACTCTTTTGCACCATAACAGTGCTTACAAGCTCATTTTTATGCAAAACAAACAAATAATAGTACTCCTCAAACCCCAAAAACCACAGCCTGATGAATGCTGCGGCGGAGGTAGCTGTAGCCCTTGAGTGTGGGACGAATACAGACAAAAATATCGTGACTGGCAAGCGCAAAACACACCACCTGCCTCACCAATAGAAACAAGTTGATAACATCCACTCACCCACTTCGCGCATTAAATCTTCGAAAAAGCGATAAAACCGCACTTTATTAGTTCAAATTAGTTACATACTGCACCATTGTTGCAAATATATTTTATTTTGAACTTTTTGTTATTAAAGAGTTAATTATTAATTGCCCTGAAAGTTTTTTATGTATAGTCTGTACATAGGACTTCACATGAGGTGGGCTTTTAGCTTTAAGAAGTCGAGTAGGTTGACTCTTTATCCCCATGTGAATACGTCCAAAATTATAAATAAGTAATGTTAATTACTGCATTACGTACAAAATATATTCTAACTGGGGAAAATTAGAATGAAACTTAAAAGCAACGCGCTAAATCAAGCAATTAAATTTGCATTAGCAACAACAACCACCGCAGGTTTGTTTATTTCAGGTTCTGCTGTTGCAGCAGAAGAAAGTGAAACTAAAGTTAATAAAAACGTTGAAAAAATTGCCGTAGTGGGTACTCGCTCAGCACCACGCTCTATTGGTGATTCACCGGTTCCTATTGATATTATTGGCGGTGAAGAGCTAGAAAAGTCTGGTAACACAGACATGCTAGAGCTACTTAAAGGCTCTGTTCCTTCTTTTAATGTTCACCAAAACCCAATCAGTGATGCCGCATCACTAGTACGCCCAGCTAACTTACGTGGCTTACCTTCAGACAGCACATTAATTCTTTTAAACGGTAAACGCCGTCACCGTGCTTCTGTTATTGCATTTTTAGGTGGTGGTATTAATGATGGTGCACAAGGCGCTGATATTTCAGTTATTCCTAGCATTGCACTTAAGCAAGTAGAAGTACTACGTGATGGCGCAGCAGCACAATACGGCTCAGATGCAATCGCAGGTGTAATGAACTTCCAACTTAAAGATGCCTCTGAAGGCGGTAAATTTGAAGTACGCCATGGTCAATACTACGAAGGCGACGGTGATACAACACAGATATCGGGTAACGTAGGCTTACCATTTACAGACAACGGTTTTGCTAACTTAAGTTTTCAATATAAAACAGCAGATGCAACAAGTCGCTCAGAGCAACGCCCTGATGCAGCTGCACTTTCTGCTGCAGGTGTACCAGAAGTGTCTTCGCTTGCGCAAGTTTGGGGTGCCCCAGAGGTTGATGACGACATTTCAATTTTTGGTAACTTTGGTTTAGAACTAACAAACGACTCAGAATTTTATATGTTTGGTAACTACTCTGAGCGTGATGTACGTGGTGGTTTTTACTACCGTAACCCGCATACTCGCCCAGGTGTATACTCAAACGATGGCGGTGAAACACTGCTTGTTGCCGATTTAACAGAAGACATGAGCGGTAACTGTCCTACTATCGCAATTGATGACAACGTACTAGATAACCCAGACTACATTAGCGGTGTTGCTAATAATCCTGATTGTTTTGCATTTAACGAAACCATTCCTGGCGGTTTTACACCTAACTTTGGTGGCAACATTACCGATACCTCTTTAACTATTGGTACAAAGGGTATGTTTACGGGTGGTTTCCTTAAAGATGCATTTTACGATTTAAGTGGTACGGTGGGTTTAAACGAATCTCGCTACTTTATTTACGACACGGTTAATGCGTCGTTAGGTGCAGACAGCCCACGTGATTTTAGCCCAGGTAAATATGAGCAACTAGAGAAAAACTTTAACTTTGACCTTTCTAAAGGCTTTGATTTTGACCTAGCGTACGATGTAAATATTGCCGGTGGTTTAGAATGGCACGAAGAAACATTTACTGTAATTTCTGGTGATGAAGCATCATTCACTGCAGGTCCTTTAACTGAGCAAGGTTTTGGTATTGGCTCTAATGGTTTCCCTGGTTTCAAACCTTCTGATGCAGGCGAATATACACGCCGTAACTACGCAGCTTATGTAGATATTGAAGCACCATTTACAGAAGAATTCTTAATGGGCCTTGCGGTACGTTTTGAAGATTACGACAGCTTTGGTACAACAACAAACTACAAAGTAATGGCGCAGTACCACGTAACTGAAGACTTAAATATTCGTGGCTCAGTAAGCACAGGTTTCCGCGCTCCAACTGTTGGCCAAGCGAACGTAAGTAACGTACAAACAAACTTAAGTGATGGTGTATTACAAGATTCAGCACTTTTACCACCAACAAACCCAATTGCAGTGCAATTAGGTGGTACAGAGCTTGAGCCAGAAGAATCGCAAAGCTACACATTAGGTGCGGTTTACACTATTGGCGATTTATTTGTAACACTTGATTACTACAACATTGAGGTTGATGACCGTATCAGCCAATCTGAAAAAATTGTACTTAGCCAAGATGATAAAGACACGTTAGAAGCAGCAGGCGTACCAAATGCGCAAAGCTATGCACAAGTAAGCTTTTTCACAAATGACTTTGATACAACAACGCAAGGTATTGACTTAGTAGCAAACTACACAGCTGACATGCTAGGCGGAAGCTCTACATTTAGCCTTGCTTACAACTGGAATGAAACTGAGGTAACTAAGTTCAGCGACATTACCGGTGAGTTTAAAGTTAAGCGTTTAGAAGAAGATTTACCTAACCACCGTGCAACGCTTACTTGGGCACAGCAGTGGGAATCTTTTTCAATGTTTACCCGTGCTAATTACTACGGCGAATACCAAGGTGTTCACGTAGATTACGATGCAACAGCAAAAACAGCTGATGCAGCAGTAACTATTGACGCTGAAATAACGTACTTCTTAAATGAGTCTATTAGCTTCTCGGTAGGTGCACAAAACATCTTTGACCAAGACGCTGAAAAACTTGATTTTGAAGACCGTACGGGTATCCCTAACAATAACTGGGGTGGCCAATACTACGAAACATCTCCATACGGTATTAACGGTGGCTTCTACTACGCGAAAGCAACCTATACTTTCTAATATTTTTTCATGATAAACCAAGGCGAAATGTTAAGACATTTCGCCTTTTTTATTTTATATTAATTAAAAAACAATAATGCCTCATCATGCTAATTAAAAAAGCCAATCAATTACTACAAGAAAATAAACTCAAAGAAGCCGAGTTTCATTTTAAAGCAATTTTAAATAGTAACCCGCAAAGCGGCGAAGCATTATTTGGTTTAGGCAGGATAGCACTTAGGTTAGAGCGCTTTGATGCAGCGGTATACTTATTACAAAAAGCATGCGAACGTTTACCCCATATGCTTGAGCCACTGCACGCCCTTGCCGATGCATTTAACGGTGTTAATTCCCCTAATGATGCGATTAAAGTACTCGAATATGCTAAAAGCCTCGCAAGCCATAACCCAGAGCCTCATTATTATTTAGCTCAGCATTATTTAAGCTACGGCGAATTAGACAAAGCACACACCACATTTGCGCATGCGCTAAGCATGGGGCTTTACCCCGTAACTGCCTATATTTTATTTGAACTAGTACAATTAGGCCGTTTCAATAAAGAACATAATTATGTGAGCAACCTGCACCACTTTTTAACGCAAACGAATAACGTGCGTTTAAAAATGGTGTGTTACTACGCGTTAGGTAAAAGCTACGACAAACTAGAAGATACAGAGCAAGCATTTAACTATTATGTGCTTGCCAACAAACTTCAAAAAAAGCTTACTCACTTTAAAACCAGTGACTTAGTGCCTTTCTATGAGGCAATTATAACGCATAATACACAACAGCTAATTGCATCTGCCGAACACACTTTTACCGGCACTATTACGCCCGTGTTTATTATTGGTATGCCCCGCAGCGGCTCAACCTTACTTGAGCAAATGATGGCCTGCCACTCACAGTTTGCCACATTAGGTGAAAACACCAGTATCGCTAACCAAGTGGTGGCATTTATAGAGCAGCAAACGCAAACCCCTTACCCGCAATGCTTAAGCGCACTTAGTAACGATTTAATCGCAAAAGCTCGCAATATTTATATTGAAGAGTTAAAAAAAGCACAGCCTATACGCCCTTTCATTATTAATAAGCTACCGAGTAACTATCAGTCTATTGGCTTAATTTACTTGCTGTTCCCTAATGCTAAATTTATTAATTTAAGTAGGGATTTTAACGCCACTGCTTTTTCGGTGTTCAGTAACTACTTTGCCGAAAATGAGCCGTACTTTTGTGATTTAAAAGAATTCAAACTTTACCATGCGTTGTATGCAAAATTAATGGATCATTGGCGCAGCCTGCCCTCATTACCGCTATACGATATTCATTATGAGCAAATAGTTGCCGAGCCTGAGTCGCAGCTAAGTGCTTTATTTTCGTTTTTAGGATGTGAGTATGAACCGCAATGCTTAGCATTTTATAAGCGTAAGGCTGCTGTTAGCACATTAAGCAAACAAGCCATTAGGCAGCCAATTAATACACAGGCACTCGCGCATTGGGAGCGCTATAAAACACCGCTTTTAAAACAGTTTGAATGAGCCTAATTGCCTAACTGTGCTCGTTAAACCAGCTTACAACATCTTTAAATTGCTCATCCCGTGCCTGAGGGTGAGTAAGCATATTAATATGATCGTAATCCACACTATGACCATGGCGCTTGCCATAAATTTTAAGGGTTTGTTTTCCAGGTCCGGACTCTGCCATAAACTTTTTAATATCAATAGGCTGCGCAAGAGCCTTATCGTTTACAGCGCCAATATGTAGTGTAGGAGGCACCTGCACTTTAGCTAAGGCTTTTGCATAGTCAAAACCATCATCGCTATCTATCCATGGCCTTTTTTTAGCCCACTGCATGCTCTGATAATGCGACTTTTGCGATTCGTTATCGCTGCCCCACTTATAGCCTTTTGCGTTTAAGTACCCCTGTTTTTTAGCCAATATGGGCGCCATAAAGTACCAAATTACATTTGCTTGTAGTAACTTTTTAGGGTGATTGTTAAACAAAGATCGTTTAGAGCCAAAATAAGCACACGCTTTAACCTCTTTTAAATACTCAGGAAAACGTGCAAAAACGCTATTCATTAAAACGCCCCCCCAAGAGTGAGCAACCCAATAGTCTGGCTTTTTACCCTCGAATTGTTCAATGTAATTAATAAAGGCGGGGATATCTTCTACTATTGCCTCTGTTTGACCATATTTAGCCTGCGGCGAAATAAGCGGCTTGCTCTCTCCACGTCCGCGCAGGTCTGCTACATAACAGCAGTAGCCTTGCTCAGCCAAATAAGGGGCTAGCCCTTTATTGCTATGAGTATAAAAAATTTTGCCATTTTCTACTGCGCCGTGCATAAAAAACACCACGGGGCCCG
>NZ_DCYU01000089.1:0-13874 GCF_002331165.1 Pseudoalteromonas sp. UBA2102 | reverse complement strand
GAGTGCTGTGTAATTGCCACAAATTTTCCTTTATTATTTTTAGCCACTCATCCTACCAGTACCACTGTTAATTCTAAAGTAAATGGTTGCACTTTTTAGTGGGGCATTTGATACAATTGCGCCATTATTTAATTGCTAAATTAATGCTATGAAATCAAAACAAGTCACTAACAAACTCCACCCACGCAACCAACATTTACATGGCTACGATTTAGACATGCTATGCGATAAGCATGATGCGTTAACCCCTTTCATCATCGTCACCCCTGCGGGGAGTAAAAGCATTGATTTTACCAATAACACAGCAGTAAAAACGCTTAATCAAGCGCTTTTAAAAGCGCATTATAAAATAGATTTTTGGGATATTCCTGAGCATAACCTATGCCCTCCTATTCCTGGTCGCGTTGATTACATTCATTACTTGGCAGACTTATTAAGCGGCGACAACCAACAAAATATTCCAACTGGCAGGCAAATTAAGGTGCTCGATATTGGCACAGGGGCCAATTTGGTCTACCCGTTAACGGGTAATCATGAATACAACTGGCACTTTACTGGTAGCGACATCGATGCAAATTCTATAAAAATAGCGAAGCAAATCGCCCAATTTAATGGTTTAAAAATAACCCTTAAACACCAAAAAAACGCATCATCTATTTTTGAAAACATTATAAATCAAAAAGATTTATTTCATTTAACCCTGTGTAACCCCCCTTTTCACGCAAGCGCAGAAGAGGCCAGTAAAGGGTCGCAGCGCAAATGGAAAAACTTAGGAAAATCACCTAAAAACACCCTTAATTTTGGCGGGCAAAATAATGAGCTATGGTGCGAAGGCGGCGAAGCACAGTTTGTTAGCAATATGATTGCTCAAAGTGAGCAATTTGCAGAGCAAGTAATATGGTTTACCTCCTTGGTTTCAAAAAAAGAAACACTTAAAGTGTTAGAAAATAAATTAAGCACCCTCCCTATTGCCGAATATAAAATTATAGACATGGCACAAGGACAAAAAGTAAGTCGCTTTATTGCCTGGAGTTATTTTGATAAAGCCACGCGTGAACAAATTTTTGAAGAGCTTGTTTAAACCCATAAAAACAATAAAGCCTGTAGTACTTAATAAAGGAATAACAACCATGATAGATTTTCGCTCAGACACGGTTACTAAACCTTCAAAAGCCATGCGCGATGTAATGTATAGCGCGCCAGTAGGCGATGATGTGTACGGGGATGATCCTAGCGTAAACCAGCTAGAAGCCTATGCAAGTGAGCGTTTTAGCTTTGAAGCCGCACTTTATTGTAGCTCTGGCACGCAAGCTAATTTACTTGCGCTTATGGCTCATTGCGAACGCGGAGATGAATATATTTGCGGGCAAAATGCCCATAACTATAAATTTGAAGGCGGTGGCGCTGCAGTATTAGGCTCTATTCAACCACAACCGATTGAGAATGAACCCGATGGCAGCCTCTGCTTTGATAAAATTGCCGCAGCAATAAAACCAAACGATAGCCATTTTGCCAACACCCGCTTACTTAGCCTTGAAAACACCATAGGCGGAAAAGTGCTCCCCCTTAGCTACTTAGCCAAAGCACGTCATTTTGTAAATGAGCACTCGTTAGCTCTGCACTTAGATGGCGCACGTGCGTTTAATGCAGCAGTTGAATTAAACGTTGATATTACAGATATAACCCAGCATTTTGACTCTGTTTCAATTTGCTTATCAAAAGGGCTAGGTGCTCCCGTTGGCTCGCTATTACTAGGCACAAAGGCGCTTATCACAAAAGCACGGCGCTGGAGAAAAGTACTCGGTGGTGGCATGCGCCAAGCCGGAATGCTGGCAGCCGCGGGGCAATACGCACTTGAAAATAACGTCTCTCGCTTAAAAGACGACCACGCTAATGCGCGTTATTTAGCAAGTAAGCTTAATGAGCTCGATGGGTTTAGCGTTGATATGAGTAACACCACTAACATGGTGTATGCGCGCTATTCAAGTGAGTTAAATATAGCGCATATTAGCGAGCAATTAGCACAACAAGGCATATTAATTAGCCCAAGCAAACAGCTTAGGCTAGTCACTCATCTTGATATAAACCAAGATGATATAGATACTTTTATACGAGCCTTAGCGGCCCATATTTAACTCAGCCTTATAATGCTTGCGGCACACCGACACATAACGGTCGTTGCCGCCAATTTCTACTTGGTTACCATCGGCAATGGCATTGCCGTTTTCATCTGTACGCAACACATGATTGGCTTTACGGCCGCAATGGCACACTGTTTTAAGCTCAACCAGTTTATCGGCCCATGCTAGCAAGTACTGAGAGCCAATAAATAACTCACCTCTAAAGTCGCTTCGCAGGCCATAACACAATACCGGAATACCAAGTTCGTCAACCACATCCGTCAGCTGCATAACTTGCTCTTTAGACAAAAACTGGCATTCATCAACCAATACACAATGGCGCTTTTTTTCGTTTTGCAGATTTTGGATCAGCTCAAAAACATTTTTTGACGAATCAAATATATGCGCATCAGCTTGCAGCCCGATACGAGACGATACTTTTCCTACACCAGAGCGGTTATCAATTGCAGCCGTTAAAATAACTGGCTCCATACCGCGCTCACGATAGTTAAACGCAGATTGTAATAAGGTGGTTGATTTACCCGCATTCATCGCAGAGTAGTAAAAGTATAATTGAGCCATTGCCGTGCCTTAAGATAAAAAGTGCGCTTATGCTACCTTAATATGCGATTAATACCAATTTCATATCGCTATTTTAGTTAATAAGCGCTTTGATTTTCTTATTACTCAACAGCTTGCAAGTATTTTATATAAATTTGTGCACTGTCAAAGCGCGCTAACCATTGCCATATCTCTTTACTAAGCTGGCTATTTTGCTGGTAAAACTGCTTTGAAAAAATTAAATAACCGTCTGTTGTTTCATAAGGTGGGTAAAGGGGTTTTACATCGCTCCCTTTATGTTGATAGCTCGACACTTTTAAGTCATCTACTTGGCATAAATCAACACTTGCCTGTACCACTCCTTTATCAAGTAATTCAAAAGCTTTGTCTTTTGAAAAAGTATTATGAATATAAAAAGGCTCTTCTTTTAGCGCGCTGTTTAAGCCATAGCCATTAGGAATGGCGATAGTAAACGCTTTATTTTGAAATACTTCACGTGTTTGCCATTGTTTATGAAAACGAGCCCGCCCTATTAAACAGCTACTAAAACGACTCACTGCAAATTTTTCTAGCAACACCCCTTTTTCGTTTGTAGGGTACACCGCAAAACGTTCACGCCCATCACGATAGCTGGCAATAACGGCATTAACACGGTTGAGCTCTAAATCGTTTAGGCATCTGCGCCATGGTTTTCTAACAAATGAAATAGACACATTGGGTATGTCGGCATCCAGTTGCTTTAAAATTTCAATTGAGGCGCCAGGGTTATCTATAGGTACCTCTTGCCCAATGCCCAAAAACATAGGTGCAACGTCTTTATCTTCGTAGCAAAATATAAGCGTTTGAGGGTTAGCAAACACTGCTGAAGAAAACATCAAACCAAATATAAATAAATAATTTAAGCTGCTGATACTCATAATAATTTTTATTAGTAAATAATGTAAATTGTAGCTTGTGATAACAAAGCTGCCAGTACTGTAACTGTTAAATTATTCCTTCATGCTTTAGTAGCCAACTTTTTCTCTCAAGGCCACCAGCGTACCCGGTAAGCTTAGAGTTTGCACCAATAATTCGATGGCATGGCACAATAATACTAATGGGGTTTTTGCCATTTGCAGCCCCGACTGCTCTTACCGCCTTAGGGTTATTTAATTGTTTAGCTATATCACCGTAGGTCATGGTTTTGCCAAAAGGGACGCTGAGCAACGCTTGCCACACACCATTTTGAAAAGGCGTACCTTGCGTATCTAATGGCACATTAAAGGTTTTGCGCTGACCATTAAAGTATTCGTTTAATTGCTTTACGCAGATTAAAACCGCTTCATTTGTTACTTGCTCAACGGGTGTATGGGTGTAGTGTGTTTTTGGGTAAAAACCAACATAGCTCACCCCGTTTTCAGTCGCTTGAATAATAACATCGTCAATCGGGCTCGAAATTGCGGTTTGTATAATCATGAAAGTTGCTGCCATAGTTGAAACGTTAAGTACGAGCGAAATGGAGCGCTCAGCTCTGGGTTAAATTGCTTAGCATTGATCAGCGCCTTTTTTACCCCAAGATCGCCGGCTAATAGTATATCTGGGTTACTTTGCCCGCGCAGTTTAGCGTAGTTAACAGTCCATGGGCCTATGCCTTTTATATCGAGCCAATTATCCAAAACCCTGTTATCGGGGTTATCAGCGCAGTACTTAGATAAATTTTTTAATGCATTTTTGCGCGATTGCGGCATTTTAAAAAATTCAAAGTCGCATATCGCTAAATCCTCAGGCTGTGGAAAATACACTTTATCTGCGTGTTTATCGCCGCGCTCTGCGACCAGCTTTGTTACTAAAGTGTGCGCTGCCCCCACGCTAACTTGTTGGCCCAATACAGCCCGGATCCCCGCTTCAAAGCTTGACCATATCCCAGGTAAGCGTAGCCCTTCACTTAATGTAAATGCCCCATTAATACTATTTTTTAAGTGGCTTTCAATAGGGTTTATATCGGCATCTACATCAAGTACACGGCGTATATTGTTAATTACTTTTTGTAAGTGCTCGGTATTATTTATTACTATTTCAACTTTAAAATGGTTATTTTGCGCCTTAAAGTGCGCATTAAAATAACCTACCGCCCCTTTTAGCTTAAATGTTCGCCCGTAACTGGTTGGGGTTATCCACTCCATAGGCTCTATTAACCGCTTTGACAAAAAGCTGTGCAAAGCCTGCCAATTGTAAGGAGGTCTAAAAGGGAGTGTTAATACAATCACAGGGGTTGCCTCTTTTTTTGATTTTCTGAGCTTTGATGGGGCTATATTTAATTGTTGTAAAAAAGCATCGTTAAAACGTCGCACACTTTTAAACCCAGCAGCAAATGCAATATCGGTTATGGGTAATGTGGTCTCTTGAATGAGCTTTTTAGCAAACTGACATTGGTTAAATAACCGATACTGAGTAACAGACACACCAAAGTGCTGATTAAATATGCGTCGCAAATATCGACTGGTAATACCCAAACGAGTAGCTAGCATTTCGCAATTACAACTATCACCTAAATCAATTAACTGCTTAGCTCTAAGCGCGGTCGTTTTTACTCCCTGCCAAGCAGCGCTACCCGGAGCACTATCGGGCCTGCAGCGTATACACGGTCTAAAGCCTGCTTGCGCTGCGTTGTGCGCATATTGATAATACACCACATTTTTTTCTTGAGCGGTGGGCGCGGGGCAAATTGGCCGACAATAAATACCGGTGCTTTTTACCGCAACGTAAAATAAGCCATCAAATCGTGCATCGCGGCTTTGCCGTGCTTTTTGCCAATACTGATTATTCATGAAGGGTCTTAATCAATAAAACGTACCTTAGCATAACAATTTTTAAAGCAGATACTGGCCGTTTTCGGCACTCATCTGCTTTTAAAAAAGTATTATACCAACCCACTTAATTAAGCGTTTTAGTATCACTATTGCTCTGCAAAATCGAGCAAGTCTTGGCCTGCTAGGCGGTAGATTATCCATTCGTTTTGGGCTTTTGCCCCAATGCTATTATAAAAATCTATAGCGGGTTTATTCCAATCCAGTACTACCCACTCAAAACGTCCACAGTCGTTTTTTATGGCTTTATTAGCAAGGTGTTTCATTATTAGTTTGCCCGCACCATTGCCACGGCTATCGGGGCTTACGTATAAATCTTCTAGGTATAAGCCATTTTTACCCAGCCAGGTAGAGTAATTATAAAAATACACCGCAAAGCCAATAGGCTCATCATCTTCAAGGCAAATAACACTGTGTGCTGTTGCCCCCTCACTAAACAACGTTTTTATAATTGCCTGCTCATCTGTTTTTACTGCATCGGGTTCTTTTTCGTAAATGGCCAGTTCGGTAATAAACTGTAAAATGGTTGGCGCATCGCTTTTTTTAGCGTCGCGTATTTGTATTTGCTTACTCATGTTATTAATCCTAAAAGTACTGCTCTATTTTTTCTTTTAAAATATCAAGCTGAATGGGTTTAGTTAAGTAGTCGTCCATACCGGCATTAATACAACGTTCTTTATCTGAGTCCATTGCATTGGCGGTTAGGGCAATTATTTTTATTGCTTTGTGCTCATCCCCTGCCATACCGTCTCGTATATTAGCGGTGGCGTCAAAGCCATCCATTACCGGCATTTGGCAATCCATTAACACTAAATCAAAATACCCTTCGTTATGCTCGCTTAAGGTATTTATGGCTTCTTGACCATTTTGCGCCAGTATTACTTCGCAATTTAGCTTTTTAAGCATCAGTGTAGAAACATGCTGATTAACGGGGTTATCCTCAACTAATAAAATTTTTGCAGGTGTGTCTGATTTTTCTTTTCTGAGTGACGAAATATACCCTGGGGTCACCAGAGGAAGGGGCTCGGTGTTGTCTGAACTTGTAATAACCGATAACGCAGAAATTAAATCTGCGGTTGTAACCGGTTTAGGAAAATAAGCCTGAAAACCAATTTTTGAGTAGCGCTGAGCGCCTTCCATACCTGCAATACTGGTCATCATTACTAATGGCATGGCTTTATAGTCATCATGTGCTTTAAGCACTTTACACAGCTCCATTCCATCCATTTCTGGCATTTGCATGTCTAGCACGGCAATATCAAACATAGGCTGATCATTTTCTATGCGCTGTGCACATAGTTCAAGCGCCTGTTTTGCACTACTAGCAAGCGTAACATTAGCCCCCCAATGCCCTAATTGCTGAGAGATAACTAAGCGGTTTGTCTCGTTATCATCAACCACTAGTACATTTAACGAACTCATATTTATATTAGGGATAATACGTTCTTTTTCGATGCCTTCAGCCACTTGCATGGTTGCAGTAAATTCGCTGCCTTTGCCTGGTTCGCTTGCCAGTGAAATTTTACCATTCATTAGCTCACATAACTGTTTACATATTGCAAGCCCCAGCCCCGTGCCTCCGTATTCTCGCGTGGTAGATGCATCCACTTGCGAAAAAGGGGTAAATAATTGCTGTTGTTTTGCTTCGGTTATGCCTATTCCTGAGTCTTTTACTTTTATATTTAGCAGTAGGTCTTGGTCGGTTTTTTCTATAGATGCGCTCACCACCACTTCACCCTGACTGGTAAATTTAACCGCATTACTAATTAAGTTGGTTACCACTTGGCGTATGCGCCCGGGGTCGCCCATTAAATGTGAAGGCTCTAAGGAGACTAAATCTAAAATAATCTCAATGCCTTTTTCTTGTGCGGTAAAGGCCTGTGCCTCGGCTATTTCGCCAATTAAGTCGCGCGCATTAAAATGTATATGCTCAAGCTCAACTTTGCCTGCTTCCGCCTTAGAAAAATCTAAAATATCGTTAATAACGCCAAGTAAAGAATGAGCACTGCTTTTAGCAATAGCGACCTTTTTTTCTATTGGTTTACTTAATGGCTCTAATTCTACCAGCTCTAACATGCCTAATACGCCATTCATCGGTGTACGAATTTCGTGGCTCATGGTTGCTAAAAACTGGCTTTTTGCTATAGCAGCATCTTGTGCTTGCACTAAAGCAACCTTTAGCTTTTCAGCGGTTTCTTTACGCTTTTGCGAGACCAAGGTACTACCGACTAACGTAGCCAAAGAACGCAAATAGGTTTCTTCGCTTTGCGTCCAAATGTGCTTAGCCCCTACAGTTTCTGCGCATAAAATACCTAAATTTCCATCGCCTGATGAAATAACCGCATCCAGCATCGACTGAATATTTAATGGTTGAGTATAACTTTGCGTAAATTCCATGGTTGCTTTATGCGTATATACATCTTCAATTGCCACTAGGTTTTGCTCAAAAATAGCCTCATAGTAGCTTGGAAAATCAGCCTTTTTAAGAACGCCGTCAAAATCTACAAATCCATCTTGTCTAGTATATAAACCATGGCACGCCATTTCGTCGAACTGTTTGTTAAATATCCAAATAGAGGCACGCTCAACATTTAATACCTCTACCATCGACTTTATCGTCAGCTTTTTAACTTGCGCAACGTCGCTATTTTGTACCTCAGGCGAAACAGTTAATGACGCTAAATTTTTGTTATAGGCGTTTGCTTTTTCGCTTTCTAACTCTAGGCGTTTATGTGCATCAATACTTTGGAACGAGCCAAAGACACGCACACATTTGCCGTCTTTAAATTCCGCCTGCCCCATCGACTTAACCCAGCGCTCTTTACCGGTATAAGTTAAAATTATCAGCTCAACACTCCAGCTTTCGCCTAAAGTCACCGCACATTCAAACAACGTGCTAATTTTATCGCGGTGCTCTCCTGGCTTATAAAAGTTAATGGCAGTATCAATGTTAGGTTCAAACCCATCGGGAACTTCGTGTATTACTTTTACTTCGTCTGACCAATACATAGTTTGGTTTTCAAGGTTTATTTCCCATGCGCCAATTTGGCCTTGTTTACTCATTGCCTCAAGCAGGTTTTGTTGGCGGGTAATTTCTACTTGAGTATTATGGCGCTCAGTAATGTCTAAAATAAAGCCATCTAAATAAAGAACCTCGTTGTCATCGCCATAAATTGCTTGGCCTTTTTCGTGTACCCAACGAATACTGCCATCATTTCTTTTTACTCTGTATTCAATAGACCAAGGCAGCTTTTGTGCAATACAGGTACTTACTTGCAGCTCAACATCTTGATCGCCATCGTGAATAATAGCGGCAAAGCTTAGTGTTTTATTATTGATAAAGTCATCAGGCGTATAGCCTGTTATGTCTTTTACTTGGTCACTCATGTACAACATAGTCCAGGCTTTATCGAACTTACATCGATAAATAACCCCTGGAATATTTTCCACCAAAGAAGCAAAGCGATCGCGGCTATACTGTAGCTCAGACTCTATTTGCTTGCGCTCGGTAATATCTAAATGTGTTCCAATCATACGACGAGGCGACCCATCTAGGTTCCAGTCGACTACTTTTGCAGTATCGAGTACCCAAACCCAGTGGCCATCTTTGTGTTTCATTCGCGCTTCGCTGACATAGTAATCGGTGTCACCATTAAAATGCGCTTTTAGCTTTTGCTCTGAAATAACCAAATCATCGGGGTGTGCAAACTTATACCAAGTATTAATAGTGGTAGGTTCTAACTCGCTGAGTTTATAGCCTATTATTTCTGCCCAGCGATTATTAAAAGTCACTTTGCTGGTATCTATAAACCAATCCCATATTCCTACGGCGGTGGTATCTATGACTAACTGAAGTTGGGTTTTGTGCTGCTCAAGTTCAAGCTCTTGTAATTTTAATGGCGTGACATCAGTACGAATGGCTATATAGCTTTGCGGTTTACCGTGCTCATCAAAAAATGGCGCTATGGTGGTGTCTACCCAATAAAAGCCACCATGTTTTGCTTTATTACATATTTGGCCGTTCCATACTTCACCCCGTTTAAGGGTTTTATACATGCTTTTAAAAAAGCCTTTGTCGTGCCTTCCTGAATTAAGTAAACGGTGATTTTGGCCTATAAGCTCATGTTCTTCATAGCCGCTAATTTCACAAAACTTCTTATTTACAAAAGTGATAGTGCCCGCTAAATCTGTTACCGCAACAATGGCATGCTCATCGAGGGCACTTTTTTGCTCATCCAATTGTTTAAACGCAGTTTGCAAAGCAGAGCGCTGCTTTTGCAGTATGCTCTGCTGCTCTTCTTTAAATGCCACCATTTTTTGAAGATCTACTGATAACCTATTTAACTCGTGGCTATCAGTTAAAGTAGGCACCTTTACTTTCTCGCCATCGGTAATTCGGGCCATTACTGAGGTAAGCTGAATTAAAGGCTTAGATAAGCGCCGACTAAACCACCACGCTGCGCATAAAATGAGAAGTAAAGAAACTGCATTTGTAAAAATAGCCAGCTGCTTATAATAAGTAGAGTCTTTGAGCATAATATGCAAAGGTTTTGCTGCTAAAAGTTGCCACCCTTGCACACCTAAAAAATTTAAATCACTAATATATGCATGGTATGTCGTGCCGTTGGCACTGGCGTAATCAAACACTTGCTTACTGGTGAGTGCCGTTTGCGAAAAAACAGGCGCCTCATCTGCATTTGTTACTGAAGAGCGCTCTATTTTATTATTATGTAGTACAAAAAAAATCACTTCGTTGTGCATGTTGTGAATGGTGTTTAAGCTTTTTAAAAGGCCATTAATATTTACTTCTGTGAGAATTACACCCTCTAATTGTTGCGCCGAATTAAGCAAAGGCATAGCCACAATATTAAACTGTTTGCCATTTAACATAACAGAGCCAAAAGCGGCTGGCGTTGAGGTATTAACCGAATTTATAAGCGTACTAAGCTCACCTTTGTTTATCTGCCCGTAAGGCGAGATAATGGGCTGCTTAAGTGCCGATGCAGCTATAATTTCTATACTGTTTACAAAGTCATATTGATTAACAAAATGATTTATTAATTTGCTTTGTTCAAGCGGGAAGTTAGAAAACTGATTTTTAAAGGTATATAAATCAGTAAGGTGATCATCAAACCATAAATTAGCAAACTCTGAGGCGATAGAGCTTAATTCATGAAGCTCTGCATTTGCATTTTTTTGCAAGGTATTATTAACGTGCTGTAAGCTAAACCAGGTCAGCAAGCAAAGTGGAACAATAGCAATAACTAAAAAAGTAATGATCAGCTTACTACGCACAGACTGAGCTGTGCCATTTAGCAGCCCATACTTTTTTCCTTCAACCATGCTATATATCCAATAACTGTAATTGTATTATTTATTACCTATATTAATGCACTAAAACCTAAAAGACGCAAGTTTTAGCCCGCAAAGCGTTTAAAATACATCACATAATTACAGTTTAAACATCAATAAGTTGCAATTAAAATTTACACGCAAAAATAAGCAAGAACGCAAACCGTGCATATTTTAATTTTTAGCTGGTATTTATTTCATTATTATAAAAATTAAAGCGCATTACTCATACGAACTTTTACTGACTTAAAGCCACACAATTTATAAACTTTATTTAAGGGGCTAAAGCTTAGCGTGTTGTTCGCGGTTTTATATACAGTAGTTTGCTTACACAAAGGGTCACATTTTATAAATTGATAAACACCTGTTCTATCACTTACAATCGCTGTAACTGCTTATTATAGAGATTACTTTTGAAAATCTGGTTACGTCGAATTCACTTATACCTTGCCTTACTAAGTGGCCTTTTTTTGTTAATACTCAGTATTAGCGGTGCCATTTTACTCTATGCAAATGACATACAATATTATATTCAGCCCGATAAATGGCAGGTAGAACCACAAACCAAAACGCTTAGCCACGCAGAGTTAATCCGCGCAGTACAGCAGCAAACAGATAAAAAAATCACCCGCTTTATGCCCCTTAGTAACCCTAATGCCAGCTGGCAATTTAGATTAGGTGATGGCAGTAACGCCAGTGTGAACCCGTATACAGGCAAAGTAATCTTTCAATACCAAACAAATGACACGCTGTATGGTTTTACCCTTGCTTTGCATCGCTGGCTATTATTTGAAACAGACTCTGGTGAAAAACCGCTAAAAAACGTGGTCTCTGTATGCGCCCTATTATTAATAATAAATGTGTTAGTGGGTTTTTATTTATGGGTAAAGCCTAAAAACCGCCTAAAACGACTGGCGATTAAACCTAAAGCCAAATTTAAAGTACTTATGTATCAGCTACACACCGTGCTTGGTGTTTATGTTTTATTACCGCTATTGCTTATAGCCTTTACAGGTATCACCTTTAATTGGAAAAGCGCGACCAAAACATTAGTAGAAACCGTGGCATTTTCTCAAGTACAAAATAGGCCTAAAGCGCCAAAAGTGATAGCAAAATCAACAGCAAGTATTAACTACGACCAAGCAATAAATAAAACCCTTGATGTATTTCCTGATGGGATTTTGTATCGTATTTACTTACCTAAAAAACACAATGACCCAATCGCTTTACGCCTGCAAAACCCAGGAGAAAGCCATGCTTATAGCTGGGTGTGGGTAAATCCATACAACGCTAAAGTGCTTAGCGCGTATGATGCCAGTAAAGCAAATGCAGTCACCCATGTATGGAACTTTAAATATGTGTTTCATACTGGCGCATTTGCAGGGCCGATTGTAAAATTTGTATGGCTTTTAGTATCACTGTCGTTAGCATTTTTTATACTCAGTGGTGTTTATTTATGGTGTAAACGGCACAAGTGGGTATAGCATTACCCGTTAAATGAAAATGCAAAACTGTACATAAACCAAGCAATAACGCAAACTTAAATAAGAATCAAAACCAATTGTAAATTAATGATTTTTATAGAAAAACTTGCAAAATACGCAAATTTAACTACACTGTGCACAATTAAAATAGTTAAGGTGATTTATCATGAAAGGTAATCAAAAAGTAATCGATGCATTTAATACTTTGCTAGCCAATGAGTTAGCCGCAATTGACCAGTATTTTATTCATTCACGCATGTATGATGACTGGGGTTTAGATAAATTATATGTACGCCTTAACCATGAAATGGAAGAAGAAAAAGATCATGCTGATTGGCTAATCAAACGCATCTTGTTCTTAGAAGGCGTGCCTAACATGACTAAACGCCGTGACCTTTTAATTGGTAACGATGTAAAAAGCATGATGCAAAACGATTTAACACTAGAGCTTGAAGTAGTTGCATGTGTTAAAGAGGTAATTGCTATTTGTGAAGAGCAGCAAGATTATCAGTCTCGCGAAGTGTTAGAAAAGCTATTATTTGATACCGAAGAAGATCACGTTTATTGGTTAGAGCAACAACTTGGTCTAATTGATAAAATTGGTACGCAAAACTACCACCAAGCACAAATGGGCGAGTAAGGAGCATAAAGTATGAAAGGCGATAAAGACGTTATAGCAGCTTTAAATAAAGTACTCGCTAATGAGCTTGTGGGTATTAACCAATACTTTTTGCATGCCCGCATGTTTAAAGATTTTGGTTTTAGCCAGCTTGATAAAGCAGATTACAAAGTATCAATTCAAAAAATGAAAAACGCCGATCGTTTAATCGAACGTATTTTATTTTTAGAAGGCTTACCTAACTTACAAGACCTAGGCCGTTTACGCATTGGCGAAAACAGCGAAGAAATGATTGCCGCAAATATGAGCTTTGAGCTTGATACAATTGATGATTTGCGCAGTGCAATTAAATTAGCTGAAAACAAAAAAGATTATATTAGCCGTGAAGCACTCGACAATATTTTGAACGAGCAGGAAGAACAAATTGACTGGCTAGAAACCCAGCAACTACTTATTCAAAATACAGGGCTTGAAAATTACTTACAGTCTCAACTGTAAGGTAAATTTAGGTCATAAAAAAAGCAGCTTTATAAGCTGCTTTTTTTGTATCTGAATTTTGTAATAACGAATTAAGCGACTTGATCGGTAATATCTGCAATCTCAATAAGTTTGCGATTTAGGATCTTTTTAGTACAACAACAACACTTACCGCATTGGCTGCCTACTTTAAGCTCTTTAGTTAATTCACGCATGGTAGTTGCACCATCGTCAATTGTTTGCTCAATTTTTTTATCAGTCACCCCGTGACAAAGACAAATATACATGAATACAAACTACTCTCAATTTCATTTAGTAGGTGCATATTAATCTAATCAATAATGGTTATCAATTGTTTGTGGGATAAAAATTAGTTATTTTTCAAAAAAATTGATCAGTGCCACTTAAATCGAGA
>NZ_DCYU01000053.1:0-2534 GCF_002331165.1 Pseudoalteromonas sp. UBA2102 | reverse complement strand
TTGCTCTACGCATACATCGGCAATGGCGTGTAAAAGTGCAAACTTGTAGGTAGCGCTAAAATCGCCCTCAACCAACATGCGTTGAATATACGCAATAAAGTCTAGTTGTTGCTGCATTGCGCTAATCATAAAATGGGAGCAGCCTTTATTATGGCGTTTAGCCACACTTCGCTTTCGCGCCCTGGGCGCTGATCAACACTTTGCCAGTGCTTAATTATGCTTAATTGCGTGTGTTGATTTAGCAAACTACTTAATAACTGCTCGGTTAAATCGGTAAATTCACGGCCATTATGTACACGCTCTTGCGTGCCATATTTAAACGATACATATAAAACGCCATTGGGTTTAAGCGCATTTTGCAGGTTTATAAACACCTGCGGTAACTCGGCCTTTGGCACATGTAACAAACTGGCGCAGCACCAAATACCGTCGTATTTATTAACACACTCAAGCTCTAGAAAGGTTTTAACAGCTACCTGTTGTTGTAAGTAATTACTGGCTAACTCTGCAAGTGCAGGGCTTGCATCAAAAGCCGACACACTAAAGCCTTGGCTTTTAAAATAGGCTGCATCGCGAGCTGAGCCACAACCTGCATCTAGCACATGGCCATTTTGGACAACATAAGGTAAAAACTCACGGTAAAGCGCCGACATATCAACATTAAGTGTTGAGTCGCTAAAGGTTTGTGCATTTTGGTTATAATAATTTAGTGTGGTATTGGGCACTGCTTATACCGCTCCTTGGCTTTTGCGAGTTCGCAACGTTAATACTGCATTCATGTTTGTTTAATCTACAGGAACAAGCCGATAAATTAAAGAACTTATAAGTAGGTTTTTTTAGCTTAATACGCTGTTTGTATTGAATTTAGCAATAATTATCTCCTTAAAACCTTAACCCTCTCCTTTTTAGATACATTTTTTTACAACTTTAATGATTCCTTCACCATTATATTATTTTGCTAGGTTATACTGTTTTAATAACGTACAAAAAAAGCTTACCTCAGAGACTTAATGAA
Organism: Pseudoalteromonas sp. UBA2102; assembly: GCF_002331165.1. Classification (NCBI taxonomy): domain Bacteria; kingdom Pseudomonadati; phylum Pseudomonadota; class Gammaproteobacteria; order Alteromonadales; family Pseudoalteromonadaceae; genus Pseudoalteromonas; species Pseudoalteromonas sp. UBA2102. The sequence goes on along the minus strand of NZ_DCYU01000053.1, from coordinate 1,519 downwards.
TAAATTAATAACCTTACTATTGTGTGTGTTGTTTAGTACCTCTTGGGGTGTGTTTGCCTGTGAAAGAACGCTTAGCGTTGGCGCACATGATGCTTTTTGGCCGCCGTATGTAATGGGCATTAGTGGCCAGTTGCAGGGTAAAGAGGTGGATGCGTTAACTATTATTTTTAAAGACTCGCCTTTTTGTTTTGAAATAAAAATGCTGCCTAATTCTAAACGGGCTTTTACCGAGCTGCGCCATGGCCGAATAGACATAGGCTGGGCGGCAAGTTACACCAGTGAGCGGGCTAAATATGCTCATTATACAAAGGCCTACCGCACCGAGGTAATGCGTTTATACGAAAACAAAAACAATCAACACAAGGTTAAAAACTTAGCTGATATTTTTAACCAAGGTTTAACCATAGGCGCTAACTTTGGTAGTTATTATGGCGAAGAGTTTGAGCAGTATAAAAAAAGCCATAAAAAACAAATAGAATACACCAGCGCAACCAGTAAGCGCTTTGAAATGCTTAATAAGCAGCGTATAGATTACGCAATAGAAGACGAGCTAGTAGGCAATTATTTAAGTAAGCGTGGTAACAGCTTAATGAAGGCGCCTACCGTACCCGCTATTAATAAAGACCAAATACACCTAATGCTAAGCAAAAGAACAGTAACGCCTGATGAGGTTAAAATTATTAACGCGCATATAGCTAAAAATAAAGCGGCACTTAAGGCGCTGTTTGAATGAATGTTTTGAGCTGTACGCGTGTGTTTTTATTGGTGTGGGTAACGTGTTTGGGGTTATTAAGCGCTAAAGCCCAAGCATGCGATAAAACAATTAATGTAAGCACCAACGAGCGCTACTGGCCGCCATATGTGGTGCTAAAAAACAATACGTTAACGGGTGTTGAAATAGATATAATTAAAACCATTTTTAAAGATTCCCCTTTTTGTATAAATTTTACGTTATTACCTAACTCCTTACGCGCCTTAGAAGAGCTAAAACACGGCCGTGTAGATTTAATGTTTGCAGCAAGTAAAACCCGTGAGCGCCAAGCTTACGCCCACTTTAGTTTGCCTTATCGCGAAGAAGTAATGTTGTTGTATAAACATGCTGGCTCGGCAAATATTAGTTCGTTAGAGCAGTTATTTAAAAAAGGCTTAACAGCCGGCGTTAATCGCGGCAGCTTTTTAGGGCACACGTTTAAAACGTTAAGCGATAAATATAACAAGCAAATAGTACTTACCAGCGATGCCGATAAACGCTTTGCTTTATTAAATAAAAAGCGGGTAGATTTTGTAGTAGACGATTCGTTAGTGGCGCACCATTTTGCTAATAAATACACGGCTATTTTACCCGTTGAGCAAGTAGCGCCTATTAACGTAAATAATGTGCATTTTATGATGAGCAAAAAAACGATTTCTTTAGAAGAAGTTAACACTATTAATGCGCATATTGTAAAAAATAAAGCGGCGCTTAAGGCGTTATTTAAGTAATAATACCAACCCACATTAATACTTAATCATTTTCAGG
>NZ_DCYU01000120.1:0-3251 GCF_002331165.1 Pseudoalteromonas sp. UBA2102 | reverse complement strand
GGTTTTTACTTAGCCCACTAGGTTACAAATCTCGCGCCGCGATTTAATCGCCCCTAGATTGAACAAATTTCAATCCACAAAGGCCAACACGCTCTAGGTTTAGAACATAATTTCATAGTGGAAGTAGAATGGATCAATATATTGAATTTATTACAAATCATCCTATTTTAAGCCTAGCTTGGGTTGGTCTTGTATTCCTTATTGTAAGCGGCTGGATAAAGAGCAAGTTTTCAGCAGTGAGAGAAATAAACCCACAGCAATTAACACTTCTTATTAATCGTGAAGATGGCAAAGTAGTTGATATTCGTGCTCAAAAAGAATTTAACGCAGGTCGTATTGCGGGTGCTGAACACTTAAGCCCTGAAAAAGCAAAACAATCTGACTTTTCAAGCCTTGAAAAGCACAAGAGCAAACCCATTATACTAGTATGTGCCACAGGCATGACTGCTCAAGGTATTGCTAATGCAATGCATAAAGCAGGCTTTGAATCGGTTTATGTATTATCAGGTGGTATGGGGTCGTGGCAATCTGCCAGCCTTCCAACTACAACAGGTCGCTAATCAGTTTAGTAGTACCGATAGAGGATTTATTATGAGTAATGTTGTTTTATACACCAAAGCGTACTGTCCATTTTGCCAACGTGCTCTTGCACTTTTAAACAGTAAAGGCGTTGAGTACACAAATATTGATATTGGTGTTCAACCAGAGCTTCGCGATGAAATGATTGCTAAAGCAGGTGGTGCAAGCACAGTACCGCAAATTTTTATTAATGATGAACATATCGGTGGCTGCGACGACATGATGGCTATTGAAGCGCAAGGTAAACTTGACGCTAAGCTAAATGCTTAATTTTAATTATAAAAACTAACACGTAGGAAGCACAATGAACGAAGAAAATCAAAACGCAGCAGCACAAGAAGGTGGCGCACAATTTACTATTCAACGTATTTACACTAAAGATGTATCGTTTGAAACGCCTAACTCGCCTGCGATTTTTCAAAAAGAATGGACGCCAGAAGTGAAGCTAGACCTAGACACGCGCTCTAATAAGCTAGACGAAGGTGTGTTTGAAGTGGTTTTAGCACTAACGGTTACTGCTTCTATTGGTGAAGAAACTGCGTTTTTATGTGAAATTCAGCAAGCCGGTATTTTTACAGTTGGTGAGCTTGAAGAAGTACAACTAGCACATATGCTAGGTGCATACTGCCCTAACGTGTTATTCCCATACGCGCGTGAAGCTGTATCTAATCTTGTTAACCGTGGTACTTTCCCACAGCTTAACCTTGCGCCAGTGAACTTTGATGCGTTATTTGCACAATACATGCAACAACGTACTGCGCAAGCTGAGCAGGTTTCAGCAGACGCATAATTTATGAGTACAGCAACTTCAGCTGTTACTGTATTAGGAGCGGGGTCTTACGGCACCGCTCTTGCTATTTGCTTAGCCCGAAATGGTCACCAAGTGACACTTTGGGGTCGCAATAGCGACGACGTTGCCACGCTTGCAGCTGAGCGGAAAAATCAACGTTACCTTCCTGATGTACCATTCCCCGACACTCTTTTATTACAAGCCGATTTACAACAAGCCGTAGCCAGCAGTGCCATTGTACTTGTGGTTGTGCCAAGCCATGCCTTTGCAGATACATTGCAGCAAATTAAACCTGCGCTGGTTGAAGGTGCGCAAGTTGCGTGGGCAACAAAAGGGCTTGAGCCAAATACTGGTCGCTTGTTACAAGAGGTTGCCCTGCAGGAACTAGGTGATGAGGTGCCGCTTGCGGTTTTGTCAGGCCCAACCTTTGCAAAAGAAATGGCAATGGGGCTACCTACTGCGATATCGGTGTCGTCTACCTCAACGGAGTTTGCGCAACAACTTGCAGATTTACTCCATTGTGGGCGCTCGTTCCGCGTGTATAACAACGATGACTTTATTGGCATTCAGTTAGGTGGCGCGGTTAAAAACGTAATAGCCATTGGTGCTGGTATGTCTGATGGGGTGGGCTTTGGTGCTAATGCACGTACGGCACTGATCACTCGCGGCTTAGCTGAGCTAACGCGCTTAGGGTGTGCCTTAGGTGCAAAGCAAGAAACCTTTATGGGTATGGCCGGACTTGGCGATTTAATCTTAACATGTACCGACAATCAATCGCGCAACCGTCGCTTTGGTTTGGCATTAGGTAAAGGTGAAGGGGTTGATGCTGCTATTGAGTCTATCGGGCAAGTTGTTGAAGGCTTTAGAAACACAAAAGAAGTGTATTTATTAGCACAACGCGCCGGTGTAGAAATGCCTATTACTGAGCAAATTTATAAAGTACTTTATGAAAATAAAGATATGAAAGAAGCCGCCATGGCGTTATTAGGCCGAGAGCAGCGCGCTGAATAAAGTGAGCATATAATGCTCACTTTATTAAAAGCATGAACATGCTTTGTTATTAAAAAACCGACGCTATGTCGGTTTTTTTATTGTTTGGTACAAGGTGCTTATTGCGCGTTAGGAAAGCCTAGCTGGCGCCATGATTCATAAACGAATACCGCCACAGCGTTAGATAGGTTCATACTACGGCTATTGGGCTGCATAGGAATGCGCACACGCTGATCGTTAGGTAGCGCTTGAATCATCTCATCGGGGAGACCGCGAGTTTCTGGCCCAAACACCAAGCAATCACCTGCTTGGTAACTGGCTTCGTGATGAAACTGGCTGCCTTTAGTGGTGCATGCATACACTTTTTTAGGTTGGCACTTTTCAAGGTAGGCTTCAAACGAGGCATGGCGCTGTACGTTACTAAACTCGTGGTAATCTAGCCCGGCACGTTTTACTCGCTTATCGTCCCACTCAAAACCTAATGGCTCAATTAAATGCAATGAGTAACCTGTGTTTGCACACAAGCGTATGATATTTCCTGTATTTGGTGGAATTTCAGGTTGATATAAAACGATATCCAGCATAATGCGCCTTTCTATTAATCTATAATTTGACGAGTGGCAGTATACACGAAACCGGTAAAAAAAATGATATACTCGCGCCATTGAATACCGCAAGTAGTGAATATTAACGTGCATCACCGTAGTTACGAATTTTGGGTTAAAACATCAAGCATAGTTACCATGGTTATGGTTAGCTTAATGATAGCCGCTAAAACCTGGGCGTGGTTGGCATCGGGTTCAGCTTCTATGCTTGGCTCATTAACCGATTCATTAATGGATATTACCGCCACGGCCATGAGCTTTTTAGTGCTAGGGTATGCACTGCGCCC